>NZ_CBRA020000106.1:0-26834 GCF_000469945.2 Paenibacillus sp. P22
GGCCGCTTCGCCGGCTCCCGGCCCCCTGCCGCTCAAGAGCGCGCTCCAACGCTCCGGAAGCCGCGAGCTTCCCCAGACAAACACGGCATCCTGCCCGCTCGGTCCGACTTCGCCGGTTTGGCATAAAGGAATGCCCAGACGCGTGGACAACGCGGCGGCATCGTCTTCCTGGCCGTCGCACCATAGCCACATCCTGCCAGCCATGGCATCGCCTCCCCCAGTGATTTGCCGCAGCCTCAGCTGGCCTTGACGCTGCAATTCGCCCTGCACAAATAAAGCAGGAAGAAATTATGCGCTAGCCCTACAAAAAAAGAGGGCTTTCGCCCTCGAATTCCTTCGTATGCCTGCATACCCTGCAGTAAGAACCTTGAGGCCCGGCTTTACAGCTCGTCGTCGAGAAGATCGGGATCCAGGTCGTCGAAGCCGCTGTCCCCGTCGTCAAAACCATACTTGCCGTCTTTGCCGTCAAAGTCGTCGCAGCCGCCCGGAACGACCGCTACGCATACTTTGGTTTCGGCAATCATCTCGACCGCGAATTCGCGTTCGACCCGCACGACTACGGAAGAGCCGTTCGAAGAGATATTCGCTTCGATGCAGTTGGGCTCTTGCGTCGATTCAGCCGAAACTTCCTCCGTGGCTGCCCGGTGCTTCGGGTCCACGTAGGAGAGAGGGATGTTTTCGACATAAGAGACCGTTTCCTTCGCTACGTCGGTTTGAGAGTTTTTGTTGTACGAATACCAGATGTTGATGTCGTAAGATCCGACGACCTCAATGCCGTCCCCCGACCGAACCGCTTCATACTGGTGGTTGATGACCCAAGCGCCCAGTATGCTGGTGGGGCGGTGAGGGGGCGTGACGGTATGCGATACCGTCGAGAACTTGCGACCTTTACCGCAGACAGCTTTCGTGATGATTTCTCTAGTCTGAAGCTGTTTATCTGCAATCGTCATTTCTTAACCTCCTCCATACAATCATTCCTTACAAGTGTATGCAGGACATTCGTCTAGGGTGACTCCTTCTTTTCCGGGCGCCGCAACGAATTTTCCCTGATTCATTGTATGGGGCAGGCATGGAGAAGATGACACCGCGCGGCAAATTATTCCCGGGACGCCCCGCTGACGGGGCTGCCGCCGGCATTGCGGCGCTTTTTGTGCCGGCTTGCCGTATCCAGGAAGCGTTCAAGCTCCAGGCACAGCTGAAGCAATGCCGAGCGGGCCTCGAATTCGTCCCGCGTCCGGGGCAGCTCCATCGTCCGGTAGTGCCGCCGCAGCTCGGCCAGCGCGAGCCGGGTCCGGTCTTCATAGTAATCCGACGAGATGTCGCCTTCGATCTTCTCGAGCAGCTCGGCCAGCAGCTCGCCTTGGGGCAGACGCCCGTATACATACGATAGAAGCTGAAGCATCGCAGCGAGGCTCTCCAGCTGACGCCTGCGCATGGCAAAATAAACGGTCCAATAAAAGTCCGGCTCCCAGGGCCGGTTATGCTGTTCCCGCTGCGCCCTTCCCTCTCCCTCGGCGACGTCGTCCTCCAGCTCCAGCAGCTGCGACCCGCTCCAGACACGGCCGGGATCGCGAAGGACCGCGGCCATTTCGGCGAATATCTCGCCGAACTTCCTCTCGACGGAGGTCCGAAGCTGCTGCAGCCGCTTCGTCTCCCCGGGCATGTAGATATGGTTGAACAGCGCCGACCATCCGAGACCGACGAGCAGCAGAAGCAATTCGTTCAGCAGCAGGCCGCCCGTAACCTCCCCCGCGCCATATACGTGGAAGACAAGCACGCTGCCCGGCACGATGCCGTCCCGAAGGCGGAGCCTCGACAGCAAGGGAAATACGAGCAGGACATAGATGGCCGCCGTCCAGATCCGGTATCCGATCAGCTCGAACAGAGCCGAAGAAACCAGCAGCGCGATGACGCCCGCGGCCAGCCTTTCGAACAGGCTGCGGAAGCCTTTGCGCCGGGTCGTCTCGACTCCGAGTATGGCGAGCACCCCGGCGAACAGCGGCTGCGTCAGGTCCAGCAGCTGGGCCGTCCAGATGGCAGCCGCAACGGCAGCAGCCGTTTTCACCACTCTAAGCCCGATTCCTTTCACAGCCATTTCTCCCTGCCTTTCGATTCCGATTGACGCGCAAGCCGGCTTCTGCGGCTTGGGCGCGGCGATTATGGGCATCCGCGCTTGCTCCCGCGGGATGCGGGGCGGGAGGATGGCCGCTGCCGCTTGCCTTGCAGCGGCATGCGGCAAGTTCGTCCGTCCTCCCGCCTCCCCATGAAAAAAAGCGCTTCGGCCAGCCGGGCTTCCGCCCGGATGCCGCCGAGGCGCCATGCCTGTCGTATCATCCTAGACCTTCCTGCCCGGCACGTCAATTGCAGCCGCGCAGCCCGGATCCGCCGCTTCTTCTCCGCTCCGGATGCCGGCCCCCGATGCAGCAGTCGGCCGGGAATCTCCCCCTGCGCGTTCCGCCCTCGGGAGGGCGGCTCCATTCTCGCCGCTCCCTATTCCGAGGCTGCTTCGGTTCCAGCCCTACGACGGCTCTCTCCCGCCGGATACGAGCTTCTTCTCCAGCAGCGCGACGCCCTGGTACATCAAGGTCGCCGCAGCCGCGATCACGACGAGCGTCGACAAGACGAGCGTGAAGTTGAACACTTGGAAGCCGTAGATGATCAGGTAGCCCAGCCCTTCCTTGGCGACCAGGAACTCGCCGACGATGACGCCGACCCATGCCAGGCCGACGTTGACCTTCAGCGTCGAGATGATGACCGGAAACGATGCCGGCAGGATGACGAGCCGGAACAGCTGCAGCCGCGTCCCGCCGAGCAGCCTCACGACCTTGACGAGGCCGGGCTCGCTGTCCCGGAACCGGTTGTAGATGCCGATCGTCGTCACGATGACCGTCATCGACAGCGTCACGGAGAGAATCGACAGGAAGCCTTGGCCCATGGCCACGATGAAGATCGGCCCGAGGGCGACTTTCGGAAGGCTGTTGAATACGACCAGATAGGGATCGAATACTTTCGATACGAACGGGAACCACCACAACAGCGCGGCAAGCGCTGTCCCGATCAGCGTCCCGAGGACGAATCCCGCCGCCGTCTCCGCCACAGTGACGCCGACATGCGGCCATAACGTGCCGTCCGCGCTCGAGGAAGCAAGCTGGGCGGCGATTTTGGTCGGGTAGCTGAAGAGGAGCGGATCGATCCATTTCAAGCGTCCCGCCGCCTCCCATAGGAGGACGAATGCAGCCAGCAGAAGCAGCTGCACCGACAGAACGGCCGCTCCGATGCTCCGCTCGCGGCGGCGGTAGGCGGCATGAAGCGCCTTCAGCCATCCTGCCCGATCATCACCGCCATGCGGTCCGCCATTGTCTTCCGGAGAAGCCGCTTCCTTGTCTCCGCCTGCCGGATGACAGGCTTTGTCGTCACTCATGAGACCCACCTTCTCTTTCTCCGGCGTTCAGTTCTACCCACAGCGCATCGAACAGCGCCTGAAAGGAAGGATGCTTGCGCGCCTCCGTCGGCGCCAGCCTCCTGATAGCCTCCGGCACGGCGATTTCCTTGCGGATGCGTCCCGGATTGCGGCCGAGCACGATGACCCGGTCGCTCATCGCCGCCGCCTCGGCCAAGTCATGGGTGACGAGCACCGCTGTCTTGCCCAGCTTGTGCAGCGTCGCCTGCACGAGATCCTCAAGCTGCATCTTGATATGCATATCCAGAGCCGAGAACGGCTCGTCGAGCAGCAGCACATCGGGCTCCGGCGCCAGCGTCCTCGCCAGCGCCACCCGCTGCCTCATGACCGCCGGACAGCTGGGCCGGATAGCGGTGCTCGAAGCCCTTGAGCCCGGTCAGCTCGATCAGGCTCATGACCCGCTCGCGGATCGCGCTTTTGGACAGCTTCTTGACCTTCAGGCCGAAGGCGACGTTGTCAAAAACGGTCATATGCTTGAACAACGCGTAATTCTGGAACACGAAGCCGATGCCTCTCTCCTGCGGCGGCTGATCGTTGACCCTATTGCCGTGAATGATGATATCGCCGGAGGTCGGCGACTCCAGACCGGCCAGCATGCGCAGAATCGACGTCTTGCCGCCGCCGCTCGGGCCCAGCAGGCCGATGAGCTGCCCCTTCTGGATGCCGAAGCTGACATCCTGCACCGCCTGAAAGTCTCCAAAGGACTTGGTCAAACCCTTTACCTCAATATGCATGATCATGCACTTCCCTTCGCTAGCCGGCTTCCGTTCGAGCTGCTTATCGATAGAATATTCCTATTAGGTTACTTGGTATTAATGCTAATGTAGCAGAAGCCTTCCTTTCCCGTCAATGGATATGTCAGATCGAACGGCAAAATAGGCCAGGCTGGGCGAGCATGGTTCCAAACATGCAGAGCTGCAAATGCTGCGTTGCATATGGCAGCGCCATTTCGGCAGCGCCAAAAACGCCTGTCCAAATGGACAGGCGTTTCCGGTTAAAACGATTTCTATGCGGCTTCATTCCGTCTTCTCGGTCACGTAAAGCTCTTCGCCGCCCAGGATGACGCTCTGGCCCTGGGTCAGATCCGTCATCCACGCTGTGAAGCGCTCCGCCTCCGGGGAGGCCGGCAGGCAGCGGACCCGCACGCGGTCGGTGAACTCGACGCCGTCCACGAGGATGCCTCTGGCATGCAGCTCGTTCTCGAGCTTGCCGTACCAGGTGTAGTCCACGTCGACGAAAACCTCGCGGTGAAGGACATTCGTAATCGGGCCGGCTGCCTCGATCGCAGCGACGGCTCCATCCGTATAAGCCCGGATAAGGCCGCCCGCGCCGAGCATGATGCCTCCGAAATAGCGGGTGACCACGATCGCGACGTTTTTCAGCCCCTGGTTCTTGATCACCTCGAGGATCGGCTTGCCGGCGGTGCCGCTCGGCTCCCCGTCATCCGACTGCTTCTGGAATTCGTCCCTCTCGCCGACGATGTAGGCGGAGCAGTTGTGCGTGGCATTCCAGTGCTGCTTCTTGATCTCCTCGATGAAAGCGACCGCTTCGGCTTCGCTCGCGACGGGCCGGCCATGGCCGATGAAGCGGGATTTCCTGATGACGATTTCCTTGACGCCGGGCTCCCTCAGCGTCTTGTAGCGTTCAAGCATGGAATAGGAAGCGGTCCAGGCGGCCCTTACAGGCGCGCTTCGAGCTCCGCTTTTTCCTTCTCGTAGCCCGGTTTGCCGAGCAGCGCGAACATGTTCTTCTTGTACGCTTCGACGCCCGGCTGGTCGAACGGATTCACGCCGAGCAGGTAGCCGCTGATGCCGCAGGCTTTCTCGAAGAAGTACACCAGGTAGCCGAAGGTGTACGGCGACATATCCTTGATGCCCACGACAAGGTTCGGCACCTGGCCGTCCGTATGTGCCAGCAGCGTACCCTCGAATGCTTTTTTGTTGACGAAGTCCATCGTCTTGCCCGCAAGGAAGTTCAGGCCGTCCAGATCGTCCGTATCGGCTTCGATCTTGATCTGCTCGGTCGGTTCGCCGACTTGGATGACGGTCTCGAACAGGTTGCGGTTGCCCTCCTGGATGAACTGGCCCATGGAATGCAGGTCGGTGGAGAAGTCGACGGCAGCAGGGAAGATGCCCTTATGGTCCTTGCCTTCGCTTTCGCCGTACAGCTGCTTCCACCATTCCGACACGAAGTGGAGGGAAGGCTCGTAGTTGACGAGAATTTCGGTCGCTTTGCCTTTGCGGTACAGGGAATTGCGGGCCGCGGCATACTGGTAGGCCTCGTTCTCATGCACGTTTGGATTGCTGTATTCCTTGGAAGCATCGGCTGCGCCTTGCATGATGGCGTCGATGTCGATGCCGGCAGCGGCGATCGGCAGCAGGCCGACAGCCGTCAGCACGGAATAGCGGCCGCCGACGTCATCCGGAATAATGAAGGATTCGTAGCCTTCCTCGGTCGCGAGCTTTTTGAGCGCGCCGCGAGCGGCATCCGTCGTGGCGTAGATCCGCCTCCGCGCTTCCTCCTTGCCGTATTTCTTCTCCAGCTCGCCGCGGAAGACGCGGAAGGCGAGAGCAGGCTCGGTCGTCGTGCCGGATTTGGAGATGACGTTGATCGACCAGTTTTTGCCCTCAAGCGCCTGAAGCAGGTGAGTCACATAAGTGGAGCTGATGTTGTTGCCGGCGAAGAAGATCTGCGGGCCCTTGCGCTGTCCGTCCGGCAGAATGTTGTAGAAGGAATGCGACAGCATCTCGATCGCAGCGCGAGCGCCCAGGTACGAGCCTCCGATGCCGATGACGACGAGCGCCTCGGAGTCGGATTTGATCTTTTCGGCGGCCGCCTTGATGCGGGCGAATTCTTCTTTATCGTAAGCGTTCGGCAGGTCGATCCAGCCCAGGTAGTCGGAACCTGCTCCGGTTCCGTTGTGCAGCTGCTCGTGCGCGAGGCGGATCGGGCCTTCGAGATTGTCGATCTCGTTCTGGCCAAGGAATCCAAGCGCTTTGCTGTAGTCGAATTGAATGGTTTTGCTCATGACTGGTACAGCCTCCTCATCTCGTTCGGGTCTTTATGTCGTCTTCTGGCAGCGGCGTGCCGCGCCGGACCCATACGCCCTCAGGCATGTCCTAAGGATACTGGATTACGGTATCGAAGACAAGCAACCGGAGACTCCTTCATGCAAGATTCACGAAGCCCGTAGTAGTCCGCTGGAGGCAGGCTTATGGTATGATGAATGTGGTTTCCGCCTCTGCCGCAGCGCAGGCGCGGATCAGTACGAAGAAAGTCGGTGAATCGCCATGACAAAACCTTCGATCGCCTTTATCGGCCTCGGAACGATGGGTGCCCCGATGGCATCCAACCTGCTGAAAAAAGGATTCGCGGTCTCCGTATGGAACCGGACGCCCTCCAAATCGGAGGAGCTTGCCGCCGAAGGCGCGCGCGCAACGCAATCGCCCGCCGACGCTGTCGCCGAAGCGGATGTCGTCATCACGATGCTGAGCAACGATGACGTCGTGCGGGAGCTGTACCGCGGAGAAGGCGGCATTCTCGCCTCTGTCCGTCCAGGCACGGCGCTGGTGGACAACAGCACCATCTCCCCCGCCCTTGCCCGGGAGCTGGCGGATGCGGCGGTAGAAGCCGGATGCGGCTTCCTCGACTGCCCGGTTACGGGCAGCAAGCCCGCTGCCGTAAGCGGCACGCTCGTGTTCATGGTCGGCGGCGAAGCCGAGCTGCTGGAGCGCGTTCGTCCCGTTCTGGAGGCGATGGGCCAGAAAATCGTCCATCTCGGTCCTTCCGGCAGCGGCTCGGTAGCCAAGCTCGGCCATAATGCGATTGTCGGCATCAACAATCTGGCCCTCTCCGAAGGCCTCTCCATCGCCGTCAGCGGAGGCCTCGATCCCGCCAAGTTCCTGGATATCGTCAAGGCCGGAGCTGCGGGCAGCAAGGCGGCGGAGCTCAAATCGCCGAAGCTGCTGGAGCGCGACTACAGCGTGCAGTTCTCGCTGGCACTCATGCTCAAAGACCTCAAGCTTGCTTCCGCTTTGTCGGACGGGCTCAGCGTGCCCACCCCGATGCTGGAAGCGGCCAAAAGCCTGTTCCAAGCCGCGAACGCGGCCGGATATGGCGACGAGGACCTGATCGCGGTATCGCGTGTGTACGAGCAATGGATCGGCCGCGGGCTCGACGGCGGCGAATAAACGGACCCAAACAGGCTCCAGAGCGGCTATGCCGCCCTGGAGCCTGTTTGGTTTTCAATTTCAAAACGCAGGAGGCCTGAAGGCCTGCGCTAGGCGCAGCCGCGCCAGGACAGCGCGGCCGTGAGGCTTTGAGCTGCCAGGATCGCGCTTAGCGAGACGCAGACGGCCCTGCGCTTAGCCAGGCTAAGCCGACCTGCGAAGCAGGCGGAACCCTTCCGTAGAAGCGTCAGCGTTCGCCTTTGAAGACGGATTCCTTCGCCTGCCTATACAATCAGGGAATCCGGCTTCAACCGCGATCGGAGGAAGGGTCCGCACGCGCAGCCCGGGAGGCCCTGCCTGTACTTGGCAAGGCGCAGCAGGAAGCTGCCCGCGCTTATTCGCTAATATAGCTGCAGCAGTAATCCGTCACGCCGAGCACCTCGAGCTTGAAGCGGCTGTGCGCCGGCACCGTGAACTCGCCCTCGCCCTGGATATGAATCCATTCATCGGAGCCTGGAAGCTGCACCTTCAGATTGCCGGCGAGAATCTCCATGATTTCCTTGCTGTCGGTGCCGAACTCGTATTCTCCCGGCAGCATGATGCCGAGCGTCACTTTCGAACCGTCCGGAAGCAGCACGGTGCGGCTGGTGACTTTTCCTTCAAAGTAGACATTCGCTCTTTTGACAGCGGTAACGTTTTCGAATTGGGACATGACGGTATGAGCTCCTTCATTAGGTAATGGAAATGATCAGGATGGATAACAGCTCCGTTCGGAGAGCGGCGAGGATCAATCCGTTCCCCCTTCACCGCTTTAGCATATCACATCAAATGAGAAACAAAAAGCCGCGGAAGGCAAAATGCCTGCCGCGGCTGACCGATTTCTTGACGGCTCGCCGGCAAGAATCGTAGATCGGTTTAAAGAAGCTCTTTGACCTTGCTCACGACGTTCTCGACCGTGAAGCCGTATTCCTTGATGACGCGGTCGCCAGGAGCGGATGCGCCGAAGGTGTTGATGCCGAGCACGGCGCCGCCGTCGCCGACATAACGCTCCCAGCCGAACGGATGCGCCATCTCGATGGCCAGGCGGGCTTTGACTTCCGGCAAAATGACGGAATCGCGGTAAGCCTTGTCCTGCTTGTCGAACAGATCCCAGCTCGGCATGCTGACGACGCGAGCCTGGATGCCCTCTTCGGCAAGCGCCTTCTGGGCGGCTACTGCAAGCTGAACCTCGGAGCCGGTGGCGATAAGCTGCACCTGAGGCTTGCCGTCGGCCGCATCGGAGATGACGTACGCGCCTTTTTTGATGCCTTCGCGGGCTTTTTCCGCAGAGCCTTCCAGAATCGGCAGGTTCTGACGGGTCAGGACGAGAGCGACAGGGTTCTTCGTATTCTCGACCGTGTAGGCCCAAGCCGCGGAAGTCTCGTTGCCGTCCGCCGGACGGAGCACCGTCAGATTAGGAATGACGCGGATGGACGCCAGCTGCTCGATCGGCTCATGGGTAGGGCCGTCTTCGCCGACCGCGATGCTGTCATGAGTAAGCACATACGTGACCGGCAGGCTCATGATGGCGGCGAGGCGGACAGCCGGACGCAAGTAATCGGTGAAGACGAAGAACGTGCCGCCGAATACTTTGAGGCCGTGATGCAGCGCCATTCCGTTCATCGCCGCAGCCATGCCGAACTCGCGGATGCCGTAATAGATGTTGCGGCCTGCGTAGTTGTCGGCATGGAAGACCGGCAGATCCTTCAAATGCGTCATCGTGGAGCTTTCCAGGTCGGCAGAGCCGCCCAGCAGGTTCGGAACGTTTTTGGCCAGGCCGTTCAGCGCGTTGCCGGAAGCGACGCGAGTCGATACGGCTTTGTCCGAGGTGGAGTAGGCCGGAAGATCCTTGTCCCATCCTTCAGGCAGCTCGCCTGCGATGGCGCGCTCGAATTGAGCGGCGAGATCCGGATGAGCCGTTTTGTACTTGGCGAACAGCTCGTTCCAGGCCGCGTTGGCCTGCTCGCCTTTTTGCTTCACTTCGGCGAAATGGGCGCGGACTTCATCCGGTACGAAGAACGGCTCTTCCGATGCCCACTCGTAGAATTTCTTGGTCAGAACGGTTTCTTCCGCTCCGAGCGGGGAGCCGTGGGTGCTGCCGTGGCCGCCTTTGCCGCCCTTGTTCGGGCTGCCGTAGCCGATCATCGTCTTGACCTCGATCAGGGTCGGCTTGCGCAGCTCGGCTTGTCCCTTCGCGATGGCCTCGGCCAGCGCATCCAGATCGTTGCCGTCTTCGACGCGCAGCACCTGCCAGCCGTAGCCCTCGAAGCGCTGCTGGACGTTTTCGGAGAAGGAAAGGCTCAGCTCTCCGTCCAGCGAGATGTTGTTGGAATCATACAGCATGATCAGCTTGCCGAGCTGCAGATGGCCCGCCATGGACGCCGCTTCGTTGGAAATGCCCTCGGAAAGGTCGCCGTCGCCGCAGATCGCGTACGTGAAGTGGTTCACGATGTCGAGGCCGTCCTTGTTGTATGTGGCGCCGAGCTGCGCTTCCGCCATTGCCATGCCGACAGCCATGCCGATGCCCTGGCCGAGAGGTCCGGTCGTGGCGTCGACGCCTGCCGTATGGCCGTATTCCGGATGGCCCGGCGTTTTGGAGCCCCACTGGCGGAAGTTCTTCAGGTCGTCGATCGACAGGTCGTATCCCGACAGGTAAAGAAGGCTGTACAGCAGCATCGAGCCGTGGCCTGCGGACAGGACAAAGCGGTCCCGGTTGATCCAGGTCGGATTCGCCGGGTTGTGGTTCATCGCTTTGGCGAACAGCTGGTAGCCCATCGGTGCGGCGCCCATCGGCATGCCGGGATGGCCGGAGTTGGCTTTCTCGACCGCATCGATCGAGAGCGTGCGAATCGTCGTAACGGATAGATGGTCGATGGTTTGTTGGGTTGTAGCCATATTTTTTCTCCTCCTAATATCGGACGGTGCGTTTCTCCTGGTCTTGCCTGTTGAACATCTTATCGGAGCTCAAGCCCCGCGGATGTGAAATATTGTACCACTCAGCTTGTATCATTTCCATCTGCTCCATGCTTTTAGCCGGATGAAGGTTTCATGAAACGGCGGAGAGAATCAACCGTGAAAGACGACGGTTTTGTTCTGATGGACGAGAATCCTGTCCTCGGCATGCCACTTCACGGCCCGCGCCAGCACGACCCGCTCGATCGTGCGGCCGATCCGCTTCAGGCTCGGCACGTCGTCCCGATGGCTGACGCGCTGCACGTCCTGTTCGATGATCGGTCCTCCGTCCAGCTCTTCGGTCACATAGTGGGCCGTCGCCCCGATGATTTTGACGCCGCGGTCGTAGGCTTGCGCATAGGGCTTGCCTCCGACGAAAGCGGGCAGGAACGAATGGTGGATGTTGATGATTCGGTTCGGGAACTGCTCGATCACTTTAGGCGATACGATCTGCATATAACGGGCGAGCACGATGAGATCCGCATTGCGGCCGATGATTTCCAGCTGCTTGCGCTCCGCCTCGGCTTTCGTCTCCGCCGTGACCGGAACGTGATGGTACGGAATGCCGAACGATTCAACGAGCGGCTGCATGTCGGGATGATTGCTGATGACCATGGCGATATCGACATCGAGGTCGCCCGCCTGCCACTGCCAGAGAAGCTCAAGCAGGCAATGGTCTTCCTTCGAGACAAATACCGCCAGCCTTTTCTTGCGGCTTGCCCTGAAGGTATGCCACTTCATTTCGAAGCGGTCTGCAACCCGGGCGAAATCCTCCTGCAGAACCGGAAGCTGGGCGTCCATGTCGCTCAGGTCGAATTCAAAGCGGATGAAGAACATGCCTCCCTCCGGATTCATCGTATATTGGTCGGATTGGACGATATTCGCTCCGTGCTCGTACAGAAACTGGGATACCGCGGAGACGATGCCCGGCCGGTCCGGACAGGAAATAAGCATGCGCGCGCGTCCGGATTTGGACGGGGCGTCGACAGAAGAGTTGGTTGGCAATGGCATGAGAGAATTCTTCCTTCCGTGTGTATAATGCTGACGATTCACAGCGTGCTTCGGCCGGATATTCGCTGATGCGATGCACTCCAGCACTAAAGCAGCCGGCTGCAAAATCAGGCAGGAAAGGCTTCTCTCCTGCCTGATGGCTCTTTGTGATTTTGATGCTTCGCAGCCAGCCCGCTTTCATCATTCTTTTTTGGAATTTTGGAAACGGGATGCTGGCGATGATGTCCGTCGATCAAGCGTTGACGAGAACCTGTTTGCCGGCGAACCAGAACGTTATCAGCTTGTTCAGCTCTTCTTCGGTCAGATCGGCAAATTCGCCGCCTTCGCGGGCCAGATCGTAGAGGCGCTCCAGCGGCTCGCGAGGATCCGCCTTGCGTGCCTTGGCGTCGCCCTTGAGCGTCTCCCACACCGAGAGCACGTACGTGCGGCGGTCGATCTCCTGCTTGCCGAGGAAATGATGCAGGCGCTCCAGCTGGTCGAAGAACCGCTCTCCAAAGCGCTCCATGCCGTCTCCGCGAAGCAGGGCGATCTCGGCGTCGTACATCGGACGCTGCTTCTTGGCATCCTTGCCGATCCACGGCGTTTCGAGAATGAAAGGCCTTCCCGCGAGCGCCTCGTGATGGACGATCGCTTGGATCGCGTCGTAGCCGAGCCAGCCCGAGCCGATCGGGGTATGGCGGTCCTTGCCGGAACCGACCGGATTTTTCGTATCGTTGACATGGACGACAGCGACCTTGTCCAGGCCTACGATCCGATCGAACTGCTCGAGAACGCCGTCCAGATCGCCGGCAAGATCGTAGCCGGCGTCATTCATATGGCAGGTATCCATGCACACGGTAAGGCGATTGTTGGCCGATACCTTGTCCATGATCTGGGCAATTTCCTCGAAGGAGCGGCCGATTTCCGTCCCTTTGCCCGCCATTGTTTCCAGTGCGATGTTCACGTCGGTCTCCTCGACTCCGGAAAGAACTTCGTTCAGACCTTCCGCGATACGGTTGATGCCGAACTCGGCATCCTTGTCCGTGTAGGCGCCGGGGTGCAGAACGATGTTGCGTACGCCGATGGCATGCGTGCGGCGGATTTCCTCCTGGAGGAAGCGGACCGCCAGCTCGAACGTATCCGGCTTGTAGGAGCCGAGATTGATGATGTATGGAGCGTGAACGACGATCTCGCCGATGCCGGCGCTCTCCATGAGAGCCCTGCCCTCTTCGATATATAGCGAATCGATCGGCTTGCGCCGGGTGTTCTGAGGCGCGCCGGTATAAATCATGAACGAGCTGGAGCCGTAAGAGATGGCTTCCTGTGCAGCCGTGACGAGCCCCTTGTCGCTGAACGACACATGGGATCCGATTTTCAACATGCTTGAGCTCCCCTTTATAAGCATTTGTCTTGCGTGAAATCATTCCTGCAGGAATGAAGTCATTCATGTCATCGCCGAACGATCGCTTGCCCTTAATTGCAGCTGGAACCGTTCAGCTCGTATAATCAGTCTTATTTTACAGGGTGCGTCGAAATAAATCTAGGAATAGGCTATAATTTGGATGAGGTGACATCACTACGATGAAAAATGCTCCGGATTGGTTTATGTACATGATTGTGTTTTGGGCATTCGTCATGATTGGAGCCATGTCGATCGGCGGCTTCTTCATGTTCCGCAAGTTCCTTAAGGTTCTTCCCAAAAAAGACGGCAAGTCGAAGCTGGACTGGCAGAATTACTGGGTCGACCGCAGCCGCAGCCTGTGGACGGACGATTCCAAGGCGCTGCTGGACGAGCTCGTCGCTCCGGTGCCGGGACCTTTCCGCGATATAGCGAAACATTCCATCGCCGCCCAGATCGGCCAGGTCGCGGTAGAGAGCGGAGCCAGCGAAGTAACCCGCAGCCACTGCATTGAAGGCTATATCCGCGCCACTCCGAAGCGGGATTACAGGAGCCTGGTCACGTTCTTGAACAAGCAGGGCATCGACTATTCGGCCTACACGCATCTGCTCAATCGTTGACCGATTGGTTCCGGCTGCTCCGGGGTAATGGGAACTACTTGAACGAACCCAACGGAGGTGCTTCACCATGAACCCGATTCAAAAACGCCAAAAGGGAGCCCGCTCGCTGAGCCTGGCTCCGGCAAGCCTTGCCTTGATGTCGATGCTCATGCTCGCATCGGGCTGCGGCGCGAAAAGCGATGCTCCGGCCAATGCAAGCGCAGCCAACAATGGCGGAGTCGTGGACTCCTCGCAAGGTGTGTCGCCTGATTCCGTCGGCGATCCCGTTGCCGAGGCAACTCCATCTCCGGACAAGGACGGCAGCATGCCCAAGGACGATCCAACGACCCAGTCCCAGGAGCAAAAAGGTTCCGGTACCTATAACGGTCTTGCCGACGGTCATTCCGTCGAGATCACGACAGATACGGACACGGTCGTCTTCCAAGCCGCCACGGATCAGATCAAGACGCTCCAGGATATCGAGACCGGCGAGAAAGTGGACTTCACTTATATTGTAAAAGAACTCGATACGGACAGCAGCGGCAAAGTCCAGCAGCGCTGGATCACATCCATTCAAAAATCTTCTTGACGGAGAGGCGGCCTGGTGCGCGCGATGAAGATTGCTATTGCGGGAGGAAGCGGATTTATCGGACAGGCGTTGACGAAGGCGCTGACTGAACGAGGCCATTCAGGATGGATATTGACCCGATCCCCCAAGGGGAAGGCTTCCACCGGAACCATTCCGGCAGGAAGCTTTTCTTCTGTGGCTTGGGATGAAGCGGAGAACAATCCCTCCCTGCTGGAGGCGTCGATGCCGTCGTGAATCTAGCCGGCTCCTCCATCAGCCAGCGATGGACAGCCTCGGGAAAACAACGGATCTTGAACTCCAGGCTGGAAACGGCCAGCAGGCTGGCAAGGATACTCGGCAGCCTTCCCGCCAAACCTGCCGTACTCATCAACTCATCCGGAGTCAATGCTTACGGCAACTCCAGCGAGGAGACGTTTACCGAGCAGAGCCGGGTACGCTCCATGGATTTCCTTTCTTCCGTCGTGCAGAAATGGGAGCACGCGGCAGCTTCCATTCCTGCGGAGCGAACCGTGTATCTCCGAACAGGCATCGTTCTGGACCGAGACGGAGGCATCCTGCCCAAAATGCTCCTGCCCGTCCGATTATTCGCAGGAGGCCCTCTCGGCAGCGGCAAGCAATGGATTTCGTGGATCCATCTCGAAGACATCGTCCGAATGATCGTGTTCATTCTGGAGACGGCAACGATTGAAGGCCCCGTCAACGCATCGGCCCCGGAGCCGGTTCGCAACGAAGCCTTCTTTAAAATCGCCGCTGCCGCCATGAAACGGCCTTACTGGTTTCCTGTGCCGGCTCCTCTGATCAAGCTGGCTCTCGGGGAGCAGTCGGCGCTGCTTCTCGAAGGACAGCGCGTCATTCCCGTCAAAGCTCTCGAAGCCGGCTTCTCGTTCCGATATCCGACGCTAGAAGCCGCTATGGAAGAACTCCTTTAACGAGGAGCTGCATATTCATAGGAATAACCATTGACCCCCGCAAGCTGGAGAACATCCCCGTTCTCCAGCTTGTAGCTTTTATAAGGGACCATCGGCCTTCCGTTGAGAAGTGATCCGTTGCGGGAGCCGAGATCCTTGGCCAAGCATCCGGATGGACCTGCCTCCAGCTCCAAATGAATTCTTGAGACCCCGTGAGAGCGATCCACTACGGCTACTCTTCCTTCCGCACGCCCGATCTGATTCCGCGACTCGCTGAGCTCAAGTATTTCGGAGCTTCCATCCTTGGACCGGAGCAGCATATGAGGAAATGAATTGCCCTTCTTCGCAACCGTTCCGCCGCTGGCGCCCAGCCATACGGTTTTGTCCGCAGGCGGCGCATCGGGCAAAACTTCATCAAGGGGATGGCTTGTCCCATCGCCGCCATGAACCCCATCGGAAGAAAACCTCGCTTGGATGTCATGTCCAGGGGAAAGCGATTCCAGCCTGCTGCCGACAGCCTGCTCGCGAAATTTTGGCTTGGATGAAATTTCGAATGGCTTGATTGTAATGTCTAATGGCTCGCCGGATGGCTTGTCGGATGGGTTATTGGACGGCCTGTTGGATGGGTTGTTGGACGGCCTGTTGGATGGGTTGTTGGACGGCCTGTTGAATGGGGTGTCGGATGGCTCTTTGAGTGAATTATGGGAATGAATCTCGGATAATGATGGCATCCAGCGCCGGCCAGATCCCAGCTTCCCTGAATCCGGCACGAAAAGCAGACCGGCTTCCGCTTCCGCTTCCTCCATCCGTTCCACACCTATGCCTCCGCCCCTGCCCCAGAGCCAGATAAGAACGCCAGCAGCGACAGCAGCCGCTCCGCAGCAAAGGAAGAGAGAACGATTGCCGGGATCCGGCATGTAAATAACCTTCCAGGGCAAAGCTGCAGCTGCGACAACAGCGAGAGTGACGATTCCTTTATTCGGTTTGCTTTGTCCTTTGAACCGCGACGAATCCGCTTTTGACAAGCTGGAGGCTTCATCAGCCTCTGCAGAGCCTTTCCGCTTGCCTGGCCGCGCATCGGGACTGTGAACAAAAGCTGCCTCACCTCCGTCACGCTGCCCGGAAAACAAATCATTTCGGTCTGATCTTTGTCTCAGATCCGAGACCTTCTCATCCCCCCACCTCAGCGGCTCTCTTACCGCTGTGCCGCTCCATCCGGCAAAACCTTGCCGTCCTATTCGGTCGAGACTAATTGGAAAGCGCTCTTCCCCATCCGCCCCGGTGCGCAAGGAAGCCTCGCCGCTGGTTGGCACGGATGCGCAAGCTTCTTCATCAAAGGAGGCTGCATCCAGCAGCAGGGATCTGAGATCAGTCATCGGCACATTGTCATCTCCTATCGCCTGCATCAGCGCAGCGAGCCGTCCATCGGGCTGAACGGCTGCCGAGGCGCGGGCTGCCAGCGCCAGAAAGCGGATGCGCAGGGGAGGAGCCGATTGGGGGAGAGAAACGAGCGGCAGATAGACCAGTCCGATATCGTCCCAGCTGTCGCCCACGAAAATACAGCTCTCATCCAGCACCAGGTTTTCCGGCTTGAGCATATAAGGGCGGCACTCCTCACAAATGGAAGCGACCGCCAGCATCAGGCTGTAGAATTGGGCGGCATCTCCAGCTCCTTCAGTCAGCTTGTGCTTCAGCATTTTTTTGCCGCCAAGCTTGTAGCGGAAGCGGACTTGTCCATTCCACATTTGCCATTCGACAGGAAGCAGGCCCGGCGGGATGCTGCTCTCCAGCATAGCCAGCTCAACTTCATCCAACTCTTCCCGAAGAATGCCTCCTTCCGCGGCAAGAAGCATTTCATGCTCCCGGTTCCATTCAAAATCCGCCTGAAGCGGTCCCATGCTCAAACCCTCCTTCGAATCAAGATAGCCATAATGTCATCAAGCCGGGGAGGACGGCCAGCATGAAGGGAAAGCGGACCGGCGACGTTGCCTCTCCTCCGTCGGCTGGTTCAGCTGCGGCAAGTACGGGACTCGGCAGCCCGTCTTTGCCATTGTTATCCTCCGGCTTTTGGCTTGAACGAGAATGGGGCGATTGGCCTGCCGTCCACGCTAGGACGGCGGCTTCGCCGGACAAAGCCTGCGTACCGGCCGCTGCTTTTCGAATTCTGGAGATTCTCCTCGCTATCAGGAACGCTGCCCCTCCGAGGCCTCCGTACAAAAAGGAATACAGCATCAGTTCCGTAACCGCCAGCCAGCCCAGCCATGCGCCTGCCGCGCCGAAAAGCTTGACGTCGCCGGCACCGATTCCTCCACATGCGTATAGGGCTAAGAGGGGAAGAAATCCCGCAGCCATTCCCACAGCCGCATGCAGCAAACCTTCCATCCCGGAATCGAGCGCATGCAGAAGAAAGCCGGCCGGAGCGAATGTCAGCGGCAGCCAGTTCGGAATTCTCATGCTCCGGATATCCGTGCCGAAAGCAATGCCTACCAGCAGGAAACATCCCCATAGATTCCATGCTTCCATTTGAATTTCCCCTCCTCAAATCTGCGAAGGCCGAATCAGCCAAAGCCTTTTTCACGCCTTTTTTTTGCCTTTTTCAGGCCTTTTCATGTCTTATTCATCCCTTTTTCTGGACTATGAAGGGCATGGATGCCGAGGCGCCGTCCGAAGTCGTGACCACGACTTCCCATTGTCCGGGAGTCGTATTGCCGGATACGAGCCAGGTCCATTCCACATGTCCCGAGGCATCCGCCATCTGCGTGCCCACGTGTTTGGATACGCTGTTGCCGCTTTTGTAGCGGACTTCCAGCGTGACCTGAGCTCCGGGAGAGGCGACCGCTTCAAGAGTGGCTTTGCGTCCGGGCCTAGCCGGAATCGGATAAAGCTCTGTTATTTGGACTGTCGAGGAGGAATCGGGAACACCGGCTCCGCCTTGGGATGGAAGCGGGTCCGGTATCCATACCCTCTCGGCCGCCGTTCGATGCAGGATGATTTTTTTGCCCAAAAAAGGAACTCTGATCGGAAACTCATACTCGGCCTCCAGCTTCAGAAAGCCGCTCTCTCCCCCTTCGAGATCCGGAAGAGAGAGGCTTGCCAGCGAGATTCTCGAAGGCTCCAGCGGCGTATCCTCCGCAGCCTTGCGCAAAAAAGGCTCGAACACTGCAAGGCCGACAGGCTCAGCGGCCATATCGGCGAGCGCCTTCCAGTCTCCCTGGAGCACGGCTGAGGCAAGCTCTCCTGCCGGATCCGGCAAATATGCCGCTGCCTCGGCAGCCGCCTGCCTCCAGTCGGGAAGCTGCGGCCGCGACGGGGAATCCACCTTCCGGACCGACTCGGACGTAGACTCATAGCCCGCATCTATAGAGTCTTTCGGAGCCGATTCCGGGAGCTTGCTTCCTTCCTGCTGAAGCAGCAGCATCGCCGGTCGGATATGCGCCGCCGTCTGTCGAGCCGCCCGATCCGCGGCTGCCTGAAGCGCAGTCTCGGCTGCCGAAAATTGAACGAATGCGGCCAGCAACACCAGGAACAGCAGCAGGACGGGCATGACAAGCGCGGCTTCCAAAAGGATGGAGCCTTCTTCGGCTCGTGCGGCTCCATTCATTCGTGGAGACTTGCTCCCCCTTTCCAAGGGAATGCGAGGAGAAGCGGGCTGCCGCCAAGGAGCCGAACAACGAAATCTCCTGAAGGGTTTCAGTAGGACCAGCCTGCTCGCGTAGACCATTCATACCGTCCTCCATCTCCATGTTCAGGGCCGCCTCTGCCAATCAGCCTCGCTGCTCCCGTCAGGAACCACAGCCGCATGGAAGCCTGCACCTCCACCGTCGCGCCTGTCGGCACGGAAGCCAGATTCGTCCCCGTGTTGAGCTCGATGATCGCTATCATCCGGCTGAGACGGGAATCTTCGGAACCATGCAGCAAATAAAACAGCCTCAAGTAATCCAAATAGGACAGCTCTGCCGGAACATATTTGGATATAGGAGCCTGGCCGGTTGCAAGAATCGCTCTCACATCCCCGATTGCTTCTCTCAATCCATAAACCGCAGCCATCGCCAGCACCAGCAGCGGATGTCCGGCTGCGCGACTCTCGATCAATCCCTCCATGGTCCGGACTGCCAGGCGGAAAGCAAACAGCTCGCCGTATGCGGCTCCAAGATTTCCAGATGGATGGCTGAAGCCATATAGGATGTATTCCATTTCCTGGTTTTCCAGCGATGTCATAGCCGTCAAAGCCGGATCTTGCCGGACTCCTTCCCCGTCTTGCCGCCGGGGTTCTCCGGCGGGTCCGCTCAAGCCCGAAATCAGGCTCTCGAGCATGCGCGGGTCCGCAAAGCTGAACCGCTGGGCTGCATACTGCGCCGTGAACAGCCGCTCCCCGCCTTGGGACAGCAAAGCCCCCATTCCGGAGAATACGCCTCCAGCCAGCTTTTGCGAGCCTATTACGGCTTCATCGGCTCCGCCGCTGCCAAAGACTCCTTCAAACGATGATTTGTCCCCGCCGGCCTTTCCATTGCCGGCCTCGTCAGTGCCGTCTCCCTCTTCCTGCAGCCGATTGAAGTCCATGCTGGCCTTGAACAAGCTGTCTGCATGGCGGAAAGCTTCCAAGTCCTCCTCGGTTCCCTTCAATCCTTCCACTGCATTCAGCAGCTGCTCTGCTTCCCTCCAGAGTGAAGCGGCTTTCTTCTTTTCAGCTTTCCGCTCTTCTTTTCGGCTGTCCGCATTGCCGATGCTCCTGGCCTGTTCGGCCAGCATAACGCCTGGCGCGATCCATTTCTCCTCATAAGATCTCCATTGGCGGTACAGCTCTTGCTCATGAATGGACAAACGGCTTGCCCATGACACCGAACGCTCCTCCAATGCCCGACGAAGTCCGATTGCCGCAGCTTGAGCAGATGAAGAAAGGCTGCGGAAATTGTCGCGCTGCTCCAGAACGTTTTTTTCCGCTTGGGAAAACCAGTTCTCTCCAAGCAGCATATCCGATGCGCCATCGAGCACGGACACCGTTCCAGGAACGGAGCCGGCGGCAGCAGAGCTGCCGGCTGGCAGCCGGTAGGATGAATTCCCGGCCCCATTGCGCCCATCCAGTACGGCTTTCATCTCAAGCTCCGCCCTCCTGGCTGCTTCAAGCTGTCCTAAAGCTTCATCCAGAACGGAATCATGGCTTCCAGCTGCATCCGCAGCCAGCTGAAGCTTCGCGGACAATGCCGCGGCTCTGCTTTCGTAGCTCGCAATTTCGGACGAATGGGAATATGGCGGCGGCAATGAAATCGGCGCTGCGCCCGGACTGGGCGACGGAAGGCCAGCAGCCGCCTCCTGCCATGCTCGGGCTGCCGCTTCATCCAGAGAAATCCATTCCAAATAAAGAGGATATTCGGCAGATATCGAATGGAGCTCAGATGCTTCCGCTCCATTCGAGCCTCCCGTTCCGATCAAAACGCCATAGCCGCTTCGGCTTGCATGATTCGCTGCCGTTTGCTGCTGCTTCAGCATGTTCTCAAGCGCTTGCTGCCTCCTGTCGAATGCTTGCTCGAGACTTCCCAGCTTATCCACGGCGGCAGCCGTTTGACCCATCGCTTCGGAGAGCGGACGGAACTTATCGATCAGCTCCAGCGTCAGATCGATAGGGGCTTTGTATTTCATCTCCTGCATGATCTGACGGCCGAAGATGCGGCGGTCTCCCAGAAAAGCCGCAGGCTGCACCGAGCTTCCGGAAACCTCCATATCAAGCCATTGCAACCGGATGGAATCGCCGGGAGCATTACGCCCCGAGCCGGTTGCGAGACCAAGCTGCACCGCTTCGGCCAGCAGCGCTCCGCCGTCGGTGCCTCCGCGGCCGAACAATCCGTATCGCTCGTAGAGCGCCTCATCGTAAGCGGACAAGACGGAGCGGACGCCGGTCTGCGCCAAGCCTTCAAGCTTGTGGCGGAAGGAAGAGATTCTCGAATAGTCAATCAATACCGCCATCAACAAAAGCAGAGCTGCCGAAGCTGCGCATGCCCAGATCGTAACAGCGCCTTGAGTGCCGTCTTCCGGCAGCCTTTTTTTGCGACAGGCTTCTTCATTCCTATTGGGCTCCTCCATAATTCTGCAGCACCTTTCCGGCCTTGTCCGGGGAGATATCCTCCGAAGTTCGGAATTTCGCCGTGTAGTATCGGACAAGATCGATCGAACGGATAAATTCGACCGGGTCGGAAGGCTGAGCCTTGGCGGCCGCGCCGATCTTCCTGCCGCCCGGTAGATCAATCGGAACAGAAGGATAAAGTCTTGTCTCGATCATGCCGTGCACGCCGCGCAAGTAACGCATCTCTCCCGTCCATGATTCGTTCAGCCTATCGCCTGCCTTGGCGAGCTTGACGGCAGGCAGATCATAAGGTACGGCGCCTCGGCGGTCCAATGGGTAGGCCGATATAGACTCCGCCGGCTGGCCCATATTCATCATGCCTCGTAGAAGTCCATCCTCCGTCAGCCTCCAATACAACCCGTCGTCTTCGCCTGCCGGCGGCAGGCCCGAAGCCGCATCGCGCCTGCTGTTGTCCCAGCGGAAAGCCGCCGCTTCGGATGCCATGACCGCTCCGGAGTAGAAGACTCCTTGCTGAAAAAGGTACAAAGCAACGATGAAATACAGAAACAAGGCGCCGAAAAGCAGCGGGAAGACGGTGCTCGCCTCCAGCGTAAAGCTTCCTCCGGTGGAGCTGCAGAGCTTACGGATACGGTCATTCAAAGATCGTATTGGCCTGATCATCCGCTTTTCCCATTAGATTATTGATCAGCTCGATGATCCAGTCCTTGAACAATAGCGCGATAATAATGACGACAGCGATAATCAGAATGACCTCCAGCGTACCGAGACCGTCCTCCGACCTCCCGAATTTTTTTGCCGCCTTTTTGCAGCTGCACCATACTGCTGTGCTCATCCAGACCGCCTCCAATTAATGTAATGTTGACCATAAAAGATTCGTTGCCTAAAGTCAGTTCATCAGCAGCATCGCGGGAGCTCCGACAAGGACCATGAGCAGAAAGAAAATCCCTGTCAGCGGAAACACCAGCTTGGAAGAAGCTTCCTCTCCGCGAATGCGGGCCAGGCTTTTGCGTTTCTCCCACAATGGATGGGAGATCTCGCGCAAGGATAGAGCGAGCTGTTCGCCGCCGCGACGATAATTGAGCAAAAGCACCGTCGTAAAGACCGACACTTCCTGAACGGCGCAGCGGCGGCTGAACGCTTCCATGGCGGCGGCGAACGACAACCCGTTGCCCATGGCATGGACGGCGCGTCCCAGCTCTGCATGCAGCAGCCTCTCCAGACCTCCTCCTGCCTCGCAGGCTGCGCATCTCGCCAATGCTTTCTGCATCGTTTCTCCGGCTCCGACGAGCAGCATCAGCTTGACCAGCAAGTCAGGCAAGGCAAGCAGCAAGGCTTGTTTTCGCTTGTTCAGGGATTCCCGGATGCCCCGGATCCTGGAGGCCGGAATCAGCGCTCCGCATGCAAGCCCCAGCCAGGCGACAGCCTGCTCTCCGGCGGCAGCGGCGAGCAGCAAGCCGGCCAGAGCGGCCCCGCATCCTTGTAAGCAAGCCAGAGCCAGAAAGTGCCGGGTACGGTCCGGAGTCCATGCTTCTCCATTCAGGATGATCATGGAGGCGTGCAAGCCCGCTACATGCTCCTCGATGCGCGGCATCAGTCCGGCCTCTTCCACCGCCTGGAGCAACGCTGGGGCTCCGAAGCAAGCGGCAAGAGCCGGCTTGTCCCAGCGGAGCAGGACAGCAGGCAGCGGCCTGCCGCCGGCCGCCGCATGCCTCCACGCGGCGGTCAGCCATGCGGAAGCCATCAATCCAGCCATCCATAATGTCCACATGGATTTATTCCTCCTTTTTACAATCGGATAGCCATGATCCTCATCATCAGCCACCCGCATGCCGCCAGCATCAACAAGGCGGCTGTAATCACGATATACCCTTCAGGCGCTGCGTAAAGGGGGGGCCATATAGTCCGGCGCCGAACCGTGCAGAAAAGCCATGAAAGCGAAGGGAACGCCTGTCATGATTCTGGCTTCGAAACGCTTGCGGGAAATCATGACATCAATCTCCTGGTTGATTTCGATTTTCTCCCCGATCGTTTGGGAGGTGCGCCGTATGATCTCGATCAGGTTGCCGCCTGTCCTCTTGCATGTAATGAAAACGTCGGCGAACTGCCGGATCTCCTCCACCCCGGACCGCGAGGCGAAGTCGGCAAGCCCGGCCTCCAGCGGGTCGCCGTTGCCGCATCGATGCCGGATCGCTTCCAGCTCGAGCATGAGATCGGAGCGAGACTCCGGGTACATGAGACGCAGGTCGTCAAGCGAGGCGAAAAAAGCGTTCTCTACCGACCTCCCGGCCGCTAGAGAGGATGACAGCGAAAACAGCATTTCCTTGAATTGCAGCCTAAGCTTGGCTTGGCGTCTGCGCCGCAAATAGTCCCTGTATTTCCTCGGGACCAGAAGCCCCGCAATTGAGAAGGCGGCGGCGGCCGGTACGGACAAATAGAACAAATAAACGGCGGCGAATACTGCCGTGAACCCCGCTCCCGCGGAAACGGCGAATTGCTTGCGTGTCAAGGAGAAGACGGAATAATCCGGCAGCCGGATGCGGCAGGCAGATTGTGATCTTGCGGGCTCCCAGCCGAGCCGGGCTGCCAGCAGCCCCGCCTTGACGGGATCAATTCTTTTCAGGCGGCTGTTCAACTGCTGACACCCCCGCTTCTATCGGATCGAAACCGCAGCGAACCCATTTGTCCATGCGGGCCAGCGGAATGGGCAGCCGTCGGAGCCGGCCTCTCCCCGCTCCATCCTCATACCGGAACAAGGTCTCCAGCTGGATGTCCCCGTCCTTCATTCCGGTCACCTGCACGACTTCCTGCACTTTGCGGGAATGATCGCGCATCCGGGACAAATGAACGATGATATCCAGCGCGGAAGCGAGCTGCTGCCGGATAGCCGCGAGCGGAAGCTCAGCCGCACCGCTCAATACCATCGTCTCAAGCCGGCTCAGCATGTCCTTGGCGCTGTTGCTATGGCCGGTACCCATGCTTCCCGAGTGCCCGGTATTCATGGCAGCCAGCATGTCGAGCGCTTCGGCTCCTCTCACTTCCCCGACGATGATCCGATCCGGACGCATGCGCAGGGAAGCTCGGATCAGCTGTCTCATCGGAATCTCCCCCTTCCCCTCGGTATTGGCATTCCGCGTCTCCAGAGACACCAGGTTCGGAGCCTTCAATTGAAGCTCAGCCGAGTCCTCGATCGTGATGAGCCGCTCATCCGGCGGGATGAACCTGGACAAGGCGTTCAGAAAGGTCGTTTTGCCCGTACCGGTGCCGCCGCTGATGAAAAGGTTGAATCCCGCTCGGACCAGCTGCGCCAGAAATGCTGCCGCTTCCTCGTCCAGACAGCCGGCCGCGATCAAATCGTCCATGAGCAGAGGCTGCTTGGGAAATTTCCGTATCGTCAGAACCGGGCCCTGCAAGGCTATCGGCGGCAGCACGATATGAACTCTTGATCCATCGGGCAGGCGCGCATCTACAATCGGGGAGGATTCGTTGACGACCCGGTTAACAGCGGCTACGATCGATTGGATGAGATCCTCCAGCCGCTCGCGGCTCTCGAAGGAAAGAGGCAGGCATTCCAGCTTGCCGGACCGCTCCGCAAAAATCGTCTCGTGCCCGTTGATCATAATCTCCGTAACCGAGTCGTCATTCAGCAGCGGCTGAAGCACATCCAATCCCCGGAAGGAATGATAGAGCCGCTTGACCAGCGCCAGCCTGTCGGTAGAAGTCAGTCTGGCGCCTCCCGGCCATTCGGCCACAGTCGCCTCTATCGCCGCCGTCAATCCCGAGTCGCTGATCTCTCCGCTCATGTCGACCAGGGAGCGGACCCTGGAGCGAAGCGAGGCGATTTCCTGCCGCAAGTCTTGTTCCCGGACATAACCAGGGCTGCCTGTCCCGTATCGTGCGCCAGCCTCGGAGCGGTTCATCCGGCAAGCTCCGGAAGCATTCGCCGCAGAAGCTGCCGCACCGTGTTGGCATAAGCGGGACTTACGGTCCCGCCCTCGCGGTATTGGGCCATGACGGGAAGGGCAGCCGCATAGTCTAGCTGCGGATCCCTGGCGGCCGGCCCCCGGCCGCCCGTCAGCTCCGCCGCTTTCTGCGGCCTTGCCATGGCTTGCACGAACAAAACCTTCCGCTCTTCCATCCTGAGCCCGTCCGGGTATGCTCTCGCCGCGTAGTCCAGCGCCGAGCGAGTTTTCGCGATTGAGGATTCCGATGAGGGGACAAGCCAGACGATGCGGCCGCTCCGCTGCCAGATCGATGCAGCGGCCTCGTCCAGCCGGCTGTCCATATCCGCTACGATGAAATCGTAAAACCCGCCGCCGGCAAGAAAATCGAGCAGCAGGACAGCATCCTCGCCGGTCATGGCCAGCCGTTCCTCCGGTCCCGGAGACGGCGGGAAATAGTCGCATTTCACCGCGCTGCTGAACGTACGGATTTGCCCAAGCTGCCGGGCCGCATCCTGCTTGCCCGCCTTGAGGCAGTAAAGCAGCCTGCCGACTCCTCCTTCCATTTCGGGGGTGCTGGAGCCTGAGCCCAGAAAAACCTCCGAAGCCTCCCATACCTCGAAGTTGAGGTACAGCACCCGCTGGCCCTGCGCCGCCGCTTGCCGGGCAAGCTCTATGGAAAGCACCGTCTTGCCCTGCCCTCCTGCCGGATCGTAGACGGCTGCTACAAACGCTCTCCCGTCTGCCGATGTCCTGAGCGCATCTGTCCCCGCATGCACCGCTTCCATAGATGCGATCAGCTCCGGAAGCGGTCTGAACTGAAGCAGCTCCGGATGTCCGCCTCCCTCCCCCCGCCTTCTGACAAGAACAGCCAGCCTGGAAACCGGACAGGCTTTCTCGGCTTCATGGATGAATGCGGGCTCGACCAGAACCAGATCTAACGGATACCCTCCCTTCAAATAACCGCGAAGACTATCCGGCGTCGTGCAAGCCGTTACCCGCCATCTGCCGCCGGGCATATCCCGCATATATTCGCTTAAGCGCCTGGCGTACTCGCCGTCGGCAGCCAGAATAAGATCAAGCTTTCCCATGGAGTCCTCCTTCATGGAGACGCAAAAAAGCACCGCAAACGCAACAGGGGGTACCCTGATCGTTCGCGGTGCTTCCGCATGACCAAAATTTAGTTGAATTCACTATATCACGGAGATTAAAATCCCGTCAATCTTCTTTCTCGTCAGCCTTTGGCGGAGAGGCTGGCCTGCATCTTGTTCCAGTCAGCCGTAAATCTCTCGATGCCGATATCCGTCAATGGATGCTTCCACAGCGACGGCAGCAAGGAGCCCGGGATCGTAGCGATATGCGCTCCGGCGACCGCAGCCTGCTTCACATGCTCCAGATTGCGCACGCTGGCTACGATGATCTCGGTCTGGAACTTGTAATTGTTGATGATCGTCGTCAAATCACGCACAAGATCCATGCCCGTCATGCCGATGTCGTCCAGCCTGCCGACGAACGGACTGATGAACGTCGCTCCCGCCTTGGCCGCCATGAGCCCTTGAGCGGCGGAGAATACGAGCGTCACATTGGTTTTGATTCCTTTTTGGGAGAGTGCATGGGTCGTGAACAGGCCGTCTTCCGTCAGGGGGACCTTGATGACGACGTTCGGCGCCMGAGGGAGTCGGAGGGGAGTCAGACCTACAGATGGAAGAGCA
>NZ_CBRA020000107.1:0-23639 GCF_000469945.2 Paenibacillus sp. P22
TACGCCGCCCGCGAGCACGATATAGCGGCCGACCCGCCGCAGCGGACCTTCGACCTCGCCGCATACTTCGGAGGGACAGGCTTTGAGCAGGCCGCGGACGACGGCGTCCCGCTCGGCCTCCACGGCGGTGACGACCAGGACGTAATGCGGCGTTGGATCCAGCTTTTTGATCATGAATAGTATCTCTCCCGGGGGGCTTCTTCTCGTAGAAAAAGCCCGTTAATAGTCAAGGGCATGCAGCCCGCTGGTGAAGGGCGAGAACTCGAATGCGCATGGGCAGGAGCTCGTCCGGGTACGTGATGGACGGTTCATCTCTAACCATACTCCTATGCGGGCGTCCGTTCAAGGAAGCCCCCTCTCTTCCGCCAGTCTATGCACGATAAGCACCGCCGCCTCGAGCAGAGAGGAGACATTCCAGTCCGCCGTGAACGAAGCTCTACCATGTCTACGCGGCCTTCGTGCAGAACCGGCTCCCTCCCGGCTGCCGTCCGCCCTTCCCTTGCTCCTGTCCGCCGCACCGTTCACTCGAATTGTCCGCGTGCCGGCAGCCCGGCCGGCTGCGATATCGCTCTCGCGGTCTCCGATCATGTAGCTCTCGCTCAGCGAGAGGCGATGCCGCTTCGCCAGCTCCAGCAGCATGCCGGGCTGCGGCTTGCGGCAGGCACATCCGTAATCAGGCTTATGCGGGCAGAAGGCGATGCCGTCCAGCCGGGCCCCTTTTTTCGCCAGCAGCTCCTCCAGCCGTTTATGCACCGCCTCCAGATCCGCCAAGGACATGTAGCCGAGGCCGACGCCGCCTTGATTCGTCACCACATACACCCGGTAGCCCGCTTCCGCCAGCCCGCGGATCGCTTCGGCGGTTCCAGGCAATAGATGGACATCGTCCGGACCGTTCACCTGGCGTACACGCCCCGTATTCATCTCGTTGACGACGCCGTCCCGGTCCAGAAAGACCGCTTTCGCTGATTTCATTCCGCATCCTCCTCTTCCGAATTTCCTGCCCCGGGCATTCAGGCTATGCCCAGAGCGGAGCGTAAGCGCACCGGAGCCGTACCTTCCGAGTGGCTTTAGGCCCCTTTGCCTTGTCCGCTTCGCCCCCGCCCCGCTGCCGCCCCGCTGTCGTCCCGCTTCCTATTTCCTTATCTTACCCCGCTCCTCAGCTTCCCATCTTGATTGGCTGCTCCCGGACTGAGGGTAAAAGAGACCAGACTATCCGGCAAGGAGGCATACCGTCCATGCAAACGATCTGGAGGGGAGCGGTCGGCTTCGGCCTCGTCAACGTTCCGGTGCGGCTGTACGCAGCGACCGAGGACAATGACATCCCGATGCGGATGCTCCACAAGAAATACAACCAGCCGATCAAATACCACCGTACCTGTCCCAAATGCGAGGAGGACGTTTCCTGGAGCGACATCGTCAAAGGATACGAGTATGAGGATGGCCGCTTTGTCACCTTCGAGAAGGACGAGCTGGAGCAGCTCGCCTCGAAAACCTCGCGTGAGATCCGTATCCTCGATTTTGTGGATTTGGAGGAAATAGACCCCATCTATTTTCAGAAAACCTATTATCTTTCTCCGGAGGAAACCGGCAAGCACGCCTATCGGCTGCTCGTCGAGGCGCTGAAAAGCACCAAGAAAATCGGCGTGGCCAACGTGACGATCCGGCAGAAGAGCAGCCTTGCGGCTATCCGCGTCGTCGACGGAGTGCTTTCCCTCGTCACCATGTTTTATGAAGACGAGATCCGCGAGAAAAACCATATTCCGGGCCTGCCGGAGGAGGAGAAGATCGACCGGCGGGAGCTGGACATGGCGAAATCGCTGATCGAGCAACTGACGGGAAGCTTCGAGCCGGGGAAATACAAGGACGAGTACCGGGAGAGGCTGCTGGAGGCGATCGAGGACAAGGTGGAAGGCAAGGAGGTCAAGGTCGCCGAAGAGGAGTCGGAGCCGAATGTGCTGGACTTGATGGACGCGCTGCAAAAGAGTTTGAAGCAGCTGAAGCCCGCAGGCGGCACGGATTCCGGGAACGCGGGCAAGCCGTCCAAGCCGCGCAGGGGGGCCGCCTCCAAAGCCAGGCCGAAATCATCCAAAGCCGGATCCTCTTCCTCGAAAGCAAAGCCGTCGGAATCCAAGGGGAAGCCGGCTGCCGCCAAGCCGAAGCGCCGTTCGGGAACCCGCCCGAAAGAGACAGGGTCATAAGGGATGAAGCCTTTCGTCCCGATGTCGCCAATTTTGACGGATAGTCTGCCTGCGGGCGGCGAGTGGGCCTATCAGCTGAAGTGGGACGGCTTCCGCATCATCTCTGTCCTCCGCAGCGGGGAAGCGAGCCTATGGTCGAAGAAGATGAAGCCGAGGACCGAATCCTATCCTGATCTGGCCCATGCGCTCGAAGACCGTGCCGCCGAAGGCTTTCCGGATCTGATGCTGGACGGAGAGGCGTTTCTCCTGGATCCCCATACCGCCAAGCCCAGCTTTCAGATGATGCAGGGCCGGGACAAGCTGCGCGGCCGGGAACGGATCGAGCGGGCCTCGCGCCGCCAGCCGGTCGGTTATCTGATTTTCGATCTGCTCCAGGTGGGAAGAGAGGATCTGCGCAGCTTGCCGTTCGAGGAGCGCAGCGCCCGGCTGAAGAAGCTCTGCTCGAGCTGGCAGCCTCCCTTTTTCCTTGCGGATATGTATGAGGACGGCGAGTCGCTCTGGCGGTGGGCGGAGGAAAACGGCTGGGAGGGCGTTGTCGCCAAGCGGCGCGGCAGCCGGTATTCGGAGGGCAAGGAACACGGTGACTGGTACAAGCGGAAGACGTTTTTTCACCGCGAAGTCGATATCGTGGCTTTGCTTTATAAGGAAGGCAAGCTGTCGAGTCTGGTCATGAGCGGGCAGGGCCGGTACATGGGGCGCATCTCTTCGGGCTTGAACGAAAGAGCCAAGCGGCAGCTTTCCATGCAGAAGACGATGTCGGGGCGCCAGGGTGAATTTGGAGGCAGCCTGCCGGAAGGATTGCGGGGCACCGATATCCGCTGGCTGGCCAGCCCCATTGCGGCCGGCGTGAGCGGCCGGGAGCTGACGCAGTCGGGCCTGCTACGGCATCCCAAGCTGGAATGGCTGGAGGGGATCGTATTATGAGCCGAAGCATGCTGGAAGTGGAGGGCAACCGCATCGAGATCACCCATCCGGATAAAATGCTGTGGCCGGCGCCGGGAATCCGCAAAGCCGATTATTTGCAAAAGCTCGTCCAGCTGGCGCCGTATCTTCTCCGCTATTGCAGCGGACGCCGGCTGACGGCAATCCGGTTCCCGGATGGCGTAGGCGGCAAGTCCTTCTACCAGAAGAACGCGCCTGAACCGACGCCTGAATTCGTGGCGATCGCCGAAGTCGACGGAGTCCGCTACATCAATCTGAACTCCTTATCGACGCTGCTGTGGCTCGGCAATCTCGGCGTGCTGGAGTTTCACCCCTCCTTCGACAAAATCGGGGACGGCATGCCGGGCGAGTGGGTGCTCGACATCGACCCGTCGGAGGAAACCCGTCCCCGCCTGATGGAGGCGGGGAGCCTGATCGGCGAGGCGCTGGACGGCATGGGCATCGCCGCCGTGCCCAAAACGTCGGGAGCGACGGGCATCCAGATCGTCACCCCGCTGGCCAAGCCGTATACGTTCGGGCAGCTTCGGAGCCTGGGCTCTTTTCTGGGGCATTATTTATCCGACAAATATCCGCGGCTGTTCACGGTCGAGCGTTCGATCCGGGCGCGCCGAGGAAGGATCTATATCGACTACGTCCAGCATGCGGCGGGCAAGAGCCTCTCGGCTCCCTACACCCCGAGAGGGCGGGCGGTAGCGACCGTGAGCACGCCGCTAACTTGGGATGAGGTGAGGGGAGAAGCCGATCCGCAAGCGTTCACCCTGCTTACGATCGGGGATCGCCTGCAGCGGATGGGCGACCTGCTCGCCGCGGCGGAGCCTCAGAATCTCGACGCGGTGCTGGAATTCACAGCCAAGCGGGCCGAAGCCTGAATGCCGCTTGGCCGCTGGTTCAAGAAATTCAATCCAGGGAGGAATTTGCAATGGAAGACCAACGCAAAGGAAACGTGCATATTACGCCGGACGGGGACGAGGGATGGGCAACCCAGCGCGAAGGACGCGTGCTCAGCCGTCACGCTACGAAGGCGGAAGCCGAGGAGCGCGGCCGGGCAGAGGCGCGCCAGGCGAAGACGGAGCTGAAGATCCATACCAAGGATGGCCGAATAAGCGAATCCCACAGCTATGGCAACGACCCCTTTCCGCCGAGAGGCTGATGGGCGGGGCAGCTTGCCGAGCGTGTTTCGATTCGAGGCGTGCTTTATTTTAATTCCCTTGAAAACATGAATATAATCGCAAAAATACCGGTCCGCAGGCCTGATGGCCAGTCGGAGCCGGTTTTTTGTGGTTTGAGTCAACGCTGCTTGAGGGATATATTCCCTGACCCGGCCGAGAGGCGGACCGGGATCTCGCCGTTCCCGAACACGATCGTGTCGGTGTCGGCATCGCCCTTTTTCTCTCCGCCGCCCCAGTCGATCCGGAAGGTGCCGGACCCCGTGGAATAGCTGACGGCAGCGGATTCCGGAGCCTTTTTCGTCTGGATCGTGACGTTGCCGCTGCCGGAGCGGGCCTCGAGCGGATGCATAAGCGCGTCGAGCTCGACGCGGATGTTGCCGCTGCTGGTCTTCGCCCTGATCGCCCCCTCCACGTCAGTCAGGCGGATATTGCCGCTGCCGACGGTCGTCTCAAGCTCATTCATGCGGCTCTCTTCGATGGAGAGGTTGCCGGAACTGGTTTTGATCTTGGCTCCGTCCGCTTCGACCTCGCTTATTTCAACGTTTCCGGAGCCGTTGTCAAGCTCCAGAACGGAGGCTTTCAGCCCTTCGAAGCTGATGTCGCCGCTGCCGGAGTCCACGATGATGGAGTCGTATTGACGCTCCGGCAAGGAGATCTCCAGATTCACGTTGACGATGTTGAGGCCCATCGTGAAGCCGGTGTCGGCATCGCTTTTCAGGATGGCCGTATCGCCTTCCTTGACGAGCTCGACGCGGATTTTTTTCAGGGCTTTTCCGTTCGCCTTGCCGGTTGCGGCCGCTTCGATGACATCCGCCTTTCCTTTGACCAGGGCGACGTCCATGCTGCCGGATTCAACCTTGAGGCGGGCAATGCCGACGGCGGGGATTTCCTTGCGGATATCGACTTCCTTCAAGCCGAAGCTGAGGTCGGAACCGGCAAAGGTGAAGCCCCCGCCGACCAAGCCGGCCAGAAGCAGGATGAGCGCGAATACAACGAGATTGCGCATCAGGATTTCCTCCCTTTCATGACTCGGGTATTCAATTGAAGATACTTCAGCGTCAGCCTCATGAAGCCGCGGGTCAGCTTGTAGGTGCCGGCGCCGGCGAGCAGTCCAAGCGAGAGCAGAACCATGGCGGCGGAGATCGCCTGCGGCCCGGTCAGCGCGTCTCCGAACCAGCCTTCATAGAGGACGGGAACGACGGAGAGCACGAGAGCGGCCGATGCCGCCCAGAACCCGAACAGAACTCCAAGCAGGCCGATATACGGACCGAGGACGAAGACCAGATTGAAGAAACCGATGCCGACGGCGGCAAATACGGCTCTGGAAACGGAGGGCAGGCTGCCGCCCTTGCTTTCCGCTTCGGCTACCCGGTATCCGAGCAGCAGCTCCTTGGCGGCCAGCTTCGGATCTCCGAGCTCGGAGGCGGCTTCCTCCTCAAGGCGTCCGTGCTCGGCCGCCAACCGGAAATGCTCCTCGTAATCGTACATCCATTCCTTGCGGGTGCGCTCTGGAACCGGAGACAGCAGATTCCACAATTGCTGAAGATATTGCTCTCTGTTCATCGTTCGACACCTTCCTTGATCAATTCATCCACCGCGATCGAGAACGACCGCCATTCGCTGATGAGAGACATGAGATGGGAATGTCCCTGCGGGGTCAGCTTGTAGTACTTGCGGGGAGGCCCCTCCGTCGATTCCCGGAGATAGGTCGTGAAATAGCCTTCCTGCGTCAGGCGGTTGAGCAGCGGATAGACGCTCCCGACCGCGACCTCGAACTTTGCGGACATCGCGACGGCGAGCTCGTAACCGTACCGGTCTTCCCATGCCGCAAGTGCAAGCACGCATAGATCCAGCACACCTTTTTTGAATTGTACATTCATATGCGCTGCTCCTAACTATAATAAGGTATTCATTAATGTAGAATAGCTGGCTGTGAAGAATACCGTCCGATGGCTATACTATACCACTCACTATTATGCTTTGCAATATAGACTTGGAAATATTGGCAGATGCCCGGAGAGGTTTCCTAAAAAACGAAAACCTTGAAAAAGCAAACCTCACACCTTGAGGATGCCTCATTGTTGAAAACGATTTCTTGGCGGATAATTCGACTATAAACTTTGCAAGGGGGACACAACAGGTGGAAAACCAAGTAAAGAAAAACCACGCCATCAAAAAAACGGTCAGCGTCCTGACTATCGGCGCTCTTGCAGTCGGCCTCGCAGCCTGCGGCAGCAGCAACGACAATAACGGGGGCAATTCCGGCGGAACGAACACGGCAGCCAACACGGGATCGAGCACGAATGCCGGAGGCGCCGCGACGGATTCCGGCAAGAAAGTCACGATTACATTCCAGAACATTTATCCGGACGCGACTTCTCCGGCCAACAAGCTGCTGAAGGAGCTCGTCGCCCAATACGAATCCGAGCATCCGAACATCAAGATCGAGCTGGATTCGCTCAATACCGACCAGCAGAAGCTGAAGCTGAAAACGCAGGCCGGCAACAAAGAGATTCCGGATATCACGATTGTGAACCCGGCGGCTCAGATGAAGCCATACGTGGATGCCAAGCTCCTCGCTCCGCTCAACGATATGCTGGATCAGAACGGCCTGAAGGATACCTTCCAAAAAGGCCTGCTCGATTACTACAGCTTCGACGGCAACACGTACGCGCTTCCTGACGGCAACAATATCGAAGTCGTCTACTACAACAAGGACCTGTTCACCCAAGCCGGCATCAGCGACGTTCCGAAAACGTTCGACGAGCTGATCGCAGACGTGAAGGCGCTCAAGGCCAAAGGCATCACTCCAATCGCCATCGGCGAGAAGGACACCTGGACCGGCTCCTTCCTGTTCATGAACATCCTGCTCCGCACGAACGGCGGCCCTGGTTTCCTGCAGGACGTTCTCGACGGCAAGAAGGACTTCAACGATCCGGCGTTCACGGAAGCGGTCGACGCCTTCCAGGAGCTGGTTCAAGCCGGAGCGTTCCCTGAAGGCGCGACTTCCATCGACGCCAATGCCGGCGGCAACATCTTCAAAACCGGCAAAGCGGCCATGTTCATCATCGGTTCGTGGGAAACGGGCAACATCGACGCTTCCTCGGTAGCGGGCAAAGTCGGAGCCTTCACGTTCCCGACCGTAAACGGCAAAGGCGACCTGAACCAGTTCATGCTGGCACCGGGATCCGGCTTCGCGATCTCCGCGAACAGCAAGCATCTGCAAGAAACGAAGGACTTCCTGAACTTCTTCATGACGGAGTTCCCGAAAAAGAAATTCGAGCTTAAAGACGCTGTCGGCGTAGGCCAAGTGGTTGAAGGCGACTTCAAGGCGGCAGGCTACTCGGATCTGGCCATCAACATCCTGGATCTGTTCAAAAACGTCAGCGGCGGAGACCTCGCCTTCGACAACACGATGAACCCTGCGGTCGCGCAAGCGCATCTGAGCAGCATCCAGAACCTCTTCGTCCAGAAGGTAGACTCCAAGCAAGTGGCAAAAGAACACCAAGACGCATTCGCTGCCAACAAGTAAGCGATAGCAAGGCGCATGCCGGCGCCAGAAGCCGGATCGAGATGGGCGGCAAGGGCGGACTCCGGCATGGAGCCGCCCTTGCCCCGCTCCATGCGATAGAGAACGGAGGAGTTGAAGAACCATGAATGTGCTCAAGGTCCCCAAGCTTACGATTGCCGTGTTCGTTCTGCCTTGCTTGCTGCTGTATGTCAGCATGGTGTTCGTGCCGATCCTGTTTTCCGTCTACAACAGTACGTTCCAGTGGGACGGCCTTTCCTCGGTGAAAGAGTTCGTCGGCCTGGAAAACTATAAGAATATCCTGCTTAACGATCCTTACTTCTGGCCTGCCGTCCGGCGCACGCTCATGTACGCCGTCTTCTCCATGGTGGAGATTCCGGTCTGCCTGCTCTTCGCAATTCTGATCAACCGCTACGTCCGCAAGGGCAACACGCTCGTATCCATCTACTTCATGCCGGTCATCCTCTCGGTCGTCATCATCGGCCAGCTGTGGAAGACGATCTACAATCCGCTCGATATGGGTGGCATGATCAACGGCGTGCTGCATTTCCTGGGCATGGACTCGTCCATGAAGGCATGGCTGAGCTCGCCCAAGTTCGCGATGTACTGCCTTTATATCGTTTCGCTCTGGCAATACTTCGGCTACCATCTGCTCATCCAGTTCACCGGGGTGCAGAATATTCCGGCCGATATTTACGAGGCCGCCCGGATCGACGGCGCCGAAGGCTTCAAGGCCGACCGTTACATCACGCTTCCGCTGATCGTGCCGGTGTTCAAGATTTCCATCGTGCTGGCCTTCATCGGTTCGCTCCAGGCTTTCGACCTCATCATGGTCATGACGGGCGGAGGTCCGGCCCATGCGACGGATGTCATCTCCACGCTCATGTACAACAATACGTTTATGTCCAATAAATACGGTTACGGCAGCGCGCTGGCCATCGTTCTGGTCATCATCTGCCTGGTGTTCACGGTTCTCATCAACACGATTTTCAAACGCGTAGAGAATAAGGTAAGCTAAGGGAGGAAAAACATCCATGTCCGCTATCAAGAAATGGATCGTCTATCTTCTCCTGGCGATCCTTGTCGTAACCCAGCTGTACCCGCTGCTCTGGCTCGTCCTGTACTCGTTCAAGACCAACGAGGAGATTTTGGGAGGCAGCTTCTTCGCCCTTCCTCAAAATCCCCGCTTCGCGAACTACACGGAAGCGTTCGAGGCAGGCAATTATCTTCGCTATCTTGCGAACAGCGTCATCGTCACGGTCGTCACGATGGTATGCGTCATCGTGCTGGCCAGCATGGTCGCCTACGCAATATCCCGGTTCCGCTGGAAGCTGGCGCCGGTCGCGCTCATCATCTTCATGCTGGGCCTGATGATCCCGATGCAGGCGACCTTGCTGCCGCTGATGACGATCTTCAAGGGCATTCCGTTCCTGAAAAACACGCTCGGCATGCTTATTTTGCCTTATATCGCCTTCCAGACTCCGGTAGCGGTTTTCATCCTGAGCGGATTCATGAAAGGCATTCCGCATGAGATCGAGGAATCGGCATTCATGGACGGAGCGAGCGTCTACCGGATCTTCCGCAGCATCATCCTGCCGATCTCCGTTCCTCCGATCATGACGGTGTGTATCCTTACCTTCATTAATATCTGGAACGAATACATCCTGGCGGCGACGTTCATCTCCAAGGAAAGCCTCAAGACGCTTCCCTTCGGCGTCAACAGCTTCGTCAGCCAATATGCCGTCAACTACGGCAATATCGGAGCGTTCCTCGTCATGGGCGCGATTCCGGTTATCCTGATCTACTTCATCCTGTCCGAGCGAATTACGAAGGGCATGGTGGCAGGCGCGGTCAAAGGGTAAAGGCTAGCTGCGCGGCTTCGGCCGAAAGCTGCTGCGCATCGACAGCAACAGCATCTGCGCATCGACGGCGAAGCCCCGCAGAGCACGGCTGAACGAAATAGATAAAAGCCGCCTGGTAAGCGGCGCGACAACCCCGTCCGTGAAACCGCTCACGGACGGGGATTTGTCATTAAAAAACGGGAAGGGGTCATGCAGCTTGAAGCGGCGAGGAAGCAACTCATTTCAAACCTGGCTGTTCATCGTGCTGCTCAGCTGCATGACAGGCATGGTGATCATCGTCAGCCTGCTGTTCTACAACCGGACGACAGAGCAGCTGAGGGCAAAGATCCACGATCTCTCCAGCAAAAACGTCGCCCAGACAATCGGCCTGTTCGATCTGGTCGACAAAGGCTTCGACAGCCTGTCCAAGTCGATCAGCAACAACTTTGATCTCGTCCGCCTGCTGACCAGCCATCCGACCGAGCCTCAAGAGCAGTTCGCGAATGAGAGGGCGATCACGAACATTATCGGAACGAACTTCTTTTCCCGCGACGACCTGATCGGCATCCATGTCATGACGAACCAAAAGCGCATCTACAACTATGGGAACTACATCAACGAGGTCAAGCCGGGCTACGACAAGACCGGCTGGTACAAAAGCATCGTCGACGAAGGCGGGAAAATCGTCTGGCTGGGCCTATTTCCAACATCCGTCATCGATGAGAACGAAACCCGTCCGGTCCTGGCCTTCGGGCGTCAGCTGTATGATCTCGATGTGCACAAGCCGATTGGAGTCGTTCTCTACGAAACAAGCCCGGCCCCGATATTGAAGGCGCTTGAAAATCTCAAGCTCAGCTCCAACAGCAAGGTCTATCTGCTCGATGAGCGCGGCAGTCTCGTCAGCGCTACCGACGGCTCGGAGGACCTGCCGGCATTCGCCGATGTCCGCCGCCCGGATAACGTCGGAGAGACCGAGGTATACAGCCGGGACGGCCGGCTCATCGTCACGTCGCGCCTTCCGTTCGCAGACTGGACAGCCATCACGGTCACGCCGGAAAAGGATTTGAACGTCGAGCTGGTCGAGATGCGCCGGTACTTGTTTATCGTTGGGCTTATCCTCATTCTTGTCTCCATCGTCGTAGCGACGATACTGTCCAACACGATTTCTTCGCCGCTCAAGCGGGTCATCCGCGAGATGAAAAAGGTCGAGCTCGGCAATTTCCAAGGGCAGGTTCAGGTCCGGAGCTACCGGGAAATCAATTCGCTGGCCGGCTCCTTCAATGAAATGGTGCGGCAGATCGATCAGCTCGTCGAGCGGGTGAAGATCAGCTCGATGAGCGAGAAGAACGCGGAGCTGCTGGCGCTTCAGTCCCAGGTCAATCCCCATTTCCTGTACAATACGCTGGACATGATCTATTGGATGCTCGACGAAAAGGAAGAGGATCATCTCGGCGAGGTCGTTCTGTCCCTCTCCCGCATGTTCCGCTACAGCAGCCATTGGGAGCAGGGGGCGCTGGTGACGCTGGCCGAGGAGCTGGAGCAGATCCGCGATTATCTGACGATCATTACGATCCGGCTCGAAGGCAGAGTCTCGGTGATCATGGAAGTTCCGCCCGAATATCTTTCGGTTCCGCTGCCGAAAATGACGCTGCAGCCGATTATCGAGAATGCCGTCAAGCATGGACTTGAGCCGCTTGGCGGCGAAGGATGCCTGGTCATCACCGCCGGCAGCCAGGGGTCGCGGCTGACGATTACGGTGAAGGATAACGGAGTCGGGATGGATGCGGCCGCGCTGGCCATGCTCAGAGCCTCTCTGGACAGCGAGATCAATGCGCCGGGAAGCGTCTTGGAGCCGGGGATCAAGCGCAAGGGCGGCATTGGCCTTCCCAACGTGCACCGCCGCCTCATCCACACATTCGGACCGGAATATGGACTGCGCCTGAGCAGCGAGAGAGACGAGGGAACGACGGCATCCATCACGCTCCCGCTTCCGCCGCGCCAGACGCCGGTTATTCCGCTACCCAAGAAGGAGGAGTGACTCATGCATATTCTGGTCGCCGACGATGAAAGCATCATCCGGACAGGGGTGAGACGGACGCTGGAGCAGGCACGGCCCGGATATACGATCCACTTGGCGGATTCCGCCGATCAAGCGGCGAAGCTGCTTACGGAGCATCCGATCGATATCGTGCTGACGGACATCCTCATGCCCGGCATGAACGGTCTGGAGTTCATGCAGCTGTCGAGAGCGAAGCATCCCGGAATCAAATGGGTCGTCATATCGGCTCATTCGGAATTTTCCTATGCGCAGAAGGCGGTGCAGCTGGGGGCCAAGGACTATCTGTTGAAGCCGATCGGTAAAAAGCGGCTCGTCGAGCTTCTGGAAGAGCTGGAGGCGGAGCTTGGCCGGGAGCGGTCGGAGGTCAAGCAAAGCGAGCTGCTGAGGACGAATTTGAAATACTTGCGGGAAGGCATGTTCCAAAGGCTGGCTGCAGGCCATGATATCCGAAACCTGGACATCGGGCCGCTCATGGACCGGTATCCGGAATTTTATCTCGTCGTCGTCCGTTTGGAGGCGGGCAGCCGCGATGCGGGGCTGGAGCATTTCATCGTGGACAATGTGTTCTCCGAGCTCATCGGCCGTTACGGCGAAGGCTTCGTCGTCAGCTACGACCGGCTGACGCTGATCGGGCTCGCTTCCGTAGAGACCGAGGACGCGTTTGCCCAGCTGATCGCTTCGCTGCGGGGATATTTGGGCCATTATCTGAAGCTTCCTTTCCGAATAGCAAGCAGCGGCGTCATGAAGGAGATCCGTTCCGTCCCGGACACGATCATGAAGCTTGCCCGCCAGGCATCGCATGCCGCGGCCGGACAGGAGGAGGCGGTCCGGATCAAGGGAGGCAGCGACAACAAGGCGATTGAAGTCGCGCTCCAGTATATTGAGGCGCATTATAAGGAAGAAACTCTATCGCTCGAGAGGATCGCTTCCGTCGTTTACCTCAATCCGGTCTACTTCAGCCAGCTGTTCAAGCAGAAGACCGGGCAGGGCTTCAAGGACTACATCATCGGGCTGAGGCTGGAGGAAGCCAAGCTGCTGCTGCGGGAATCGGATCTGAAGCTCGCGGATATCGCGGAGCGGATCGGATATCAGGACATGCGCCATTTCACGCAAGTATTCCGCAAGAGATTCATGCAGACGCCGACGGAATATCGGACCCGCAAGAAAATGGAACAGCGGTAACTGTCCATAGCTGACATGGACGTGGCACCTAATTAGGCTTCCCGCCTCTTCAAGAGGGCCGGGATGCCTATTTATGTAAAAGGCGATTCGGGATCTGGAAGGAAGTGTGGGAAACGGCAATCCTTCCAGGGAACCATGTATATAGAAGGGAAGTCAGGTGAGAATAGGACAGTGGCGGGATTGGAAACAGCCGGCGGGTTCTATCGGGGCTTTTGCCGGCTGGTCGGGGAGAGGTCGTTTGCCGGTTGTAGAAGACCGGAACAGCTCGGGGAATTTATAAATAAAGATGAGAATCCATAAATAAAAATTCATCTTGATTTGCTTAGAGATTGTAAAGAATAGGGCAAGTTTTCCGATAAATCATTTCATCCGTTGCGGCTCCTATGAATAATACTTTATCAAATAATTGCGTTAATTGAATGAAGCGTCAGTGTGATGAAATTAACATTGAATAATTATAAGTGTAAAAAATTGAGAATTCTCCTTGAGGCGCGAATAAATTTATCGGCCGAAAGAAAATAATGCAAGTTGTTATTCTTACTATGTAATAGTATAATTCATTTATGCTATTCAACCATTAATGTGAGGGGCGTGTAAGGTTAGTGTACAAAAAGACAGGATTGACACTGGCAGCACTGATGATCGCAGGCAGCGTGCTTGCAGCATGCGGCGACGGCAACAATAACAGCAACTCCGGCAATACCGGCAACACCGGCGGAGATGCGGCCGGCAACACGGCAACGAACACCGCCGAAAATACCGGCGGCGAAGCAGCCGGCAACCTGGCCGCAGATCAAGTCTTCCGCATGAACCTCACTTCCGAGCCTCCTACTTTGGACCCGGCTCTGATGCAGGACAACGTGTCCGGCACGGTTGCAAACGGCCTGTTCGAAGGTCTGACGAAAGCCGATAAGAACGGCGAGATCGTTGGAGGCATGGCCGAGAAATGGGATGTTTCCGAAGACGGCAAAACGTACACGTTCCACATTCGCCAAGGCTCCAAATGGTCCTCCGGCAACCCGGTCACGGCTCATGACTTCGAGTTCTCCTGGAAACGCACGCTGGATCCGAAAGCGGCTACACCAGCTCCTTACGCTTACCAGCTTTACTACCTGGCCGGCGCTGAAGAGTACAACACGGGCAAAGGCAGCGTAGATGCCGTTGGCGTCAAGGCGATCGACGACAGCACGCTGGAAGTCAAGCTGAAAAACCCGACGACTTACTTCCTCAGCCTGCAGACGTTCTACACATACTTCCCTGTAGACAAAGTCGCAGCCGAGAAGGATCCGAACTGGGCCAACGAAGCGGCAACGTTCTCCAGCAACGGACCGTTCAAGCTCGCTGCCTGGAAGCACAACGATTCCGTTGAGCTCACTCCGAACGACGGCTACTACGGCAAAGCCGACGTGAAGCTGCAAAAAGTCCAGTTCTCCATGATCGCAGACTCCAACACCGAGTTCAACAGCTTCAATACGGGCAAGCTGGACTGGGCAGGAGCGCCGACCGGCACGATTCCGCTGCCGCAACTGGCCAAGCTGCGCAAAGAGAACAGCGACAAGCTGCAAATCAAAGACACGGCGAACACGTACTTCTATATCTTCAACCAGTCGAAGAAGCCGTTCAACAACGCCAAGGTCCGCAAAGCCCTCTCGATGGCGATCGACCGCCAGCTGCTGATCGACCGCGTCGTATCCGGCGGCCAAAAACCGGCCTTCGGCTTCGTACCGCCAAGCATCACGGGCGAATCGAAGAGCTTCCGCGAGGAAACGCAGGATGCTTACTTCAAGGAAGACGTCGCTCAAGCGAAAACGCTGCTTGCCGAAGGTCTGAAAGAAGAAGGCATGGCTTCCTTCCCTGCGACGACGCTGCTCTTCAACACCTCCGATGCGCATAAGCAAATCGCTGAAGCTGTAGTCGACATGTGGAAAACGAACCTCGGCATCGAAGTGAAGCCGGAAGTCCAAGAGTGGAAAGTCTTCCTGAAAAACCGTACCGCTCTTAACTACGACATCGCCCGCGCAGGCTGGGGCGCCGACTACAACGATGCCATGACGTTCCTCGACCTGTACGTAACGGGCGGCGGCAACAACGACATCGGCCACAAAAACCCAGAATACGACAAGCTGATCAAGGACGCTTATGCTTCCCCGGTTCAAGCGGATCGCGTGAAAATGATGGCGCAAGCCGAAAAAATCCTCATCGAGGACGAAATGGCTGTAATGCCGATCTACTACTACACGAGCTCCGAACTGGTTAATCCAAAAGTCAAAGACGTTATCATGGATTATGCCGGCAACATCAACTACAACAACGGTTACTTTGAGAAATAAGCCATACCGCTGAACAGCTGACAGAGAGAAGAAGGGATCGCGGCTGGAGCCGCCGTCCGGTGCTGGACACCGGACCGTCTCCGGCCGTCCCTTCTTTCTTTGCGGTTGGGCTGGGTAACGAAAAGAGGTGCTGGAATGTTTCGATTCATCGTTCGGAGGCTCATCAATATCGTCATCTCGCTCGTCGTGCTAGCGTCAGCGACGTTTTTCCTGATGAAAGCCGTTCCGGGCAACCCTTTCCTTAACGAAAAAAACTCGCAGGCCACCATTGATGCGATGATGAAATATTACGGTCTGGACAAGCCGTTGTGGCAGCAATACCTGACTTATATGAAAAACCTGTTCCAAGGTGAATTGGGCGAGTCGCTAAAGACGCCGGGGCGTTTTGTTACCGACATCATTTCCCAATCGTTCGGCAACTCCCTCAAGCTCGGCCTTGTCGCCGTTGTCGTCTCTGTCATCGTAGGCGTGGCGCTCGGCATGATCGCCGCGATGTACAACCGCAAGCTGATCGACAAGATTGCCGTGTTTGTCGCCATTCTCGGCATTTCCATTCCGAACTTCGTCGTCGGTTCCGTCATGCAGTATCTGCTTGGCGTCAAAGTCACCTGGTTCAACGTCGCCGGACTTGCAGGACCGATGGATTACGTATTGCCTACGATCGCGCTCTCCGCGCTGCCGATCGCTTTCATCACCCGCTTGACACGCTCTTCCATGCTTGAAGTGCTGACCGCAGATTACATCCGTACAGCCAAGGCCAAGGGGCTGTCTCCTATGCGCATTGTGCTGCGCCACGGATTGCGCAATGCGATCCTGCCGGTCGTCACCTATCTCGGCCCGATGAGCGCCAACGTCATCACCGGCTCCGTCGTCGTCGAGAAAATCTATGCCATCGCAGGCTTGGGCAAATTCTTCACGGACAGCATCGCGAACCGCGATTATCCGCTGATTATGGGCATCACGCTGTTTTACGCGGTCATTCTCATGGTGGCAAGGTTCCTGGCCGATATCGGCTACGCGCTGGTGGATCCGCGCATGAAGAAGAGCAAAGGAGGCTGATTCCAACATGGACAACACAACTGACCAACGCCGGCCTTTGCCGGATCCGAAAAAGTTCATTCCGCTGAAGAAGCGGGAGAACATCCAGCAGCAGATGGCGCCAAGCTACACGACCTGGAAGCTCGCGATGATGAAGCTGACTTCCAACAAGTTCGCCATGGCTGGCGGCGTCGTTCTGATTCTGCTCATTCTGATGGCCATCTTCGGCCCGATGATGACCAAATACGACTTCCGCACGACAAGCCTGCTCAATTCTTTCCTGCCTCCCGGAGCCGATCATTACTTCGGCACCGACGACCTCGGACGCGATATCTTCGCGCGGAGCTGGAAAGGCGCGCAAATCTCTCTGACCGTGGGCATCATCGCCGCGCTTGCCGATGTCATTCTCGGCATCATCATCGGCGGCATCATGGGCTTCTTCGGCGGCAAAGTCGATGAAGTGCTCAACAAGATCACCGAAATCCTTTATTCGATTCCTTACCTGCTCGTCGTTATCCTGCTCGGCGTCGTGCTGGGACAAGGCATGCTCACCATCATCATCGCCCTTAGTGCGACAGGATGGATCAACATGGCCTGGATCGTGCGAGGCCAGATCAAGCAGCTCAAAAATCAGGAATACGTCCTGGCGGCTCAAGCTGTCGGCTCCGGCGGATTCCGCATCCTTTTCAAGCATCTGATTCCGAATACGATGGGCCCTATCATCGTCACGATGACGCTGACCGTTCCGAGCGCGATTTTCGCCGAAGCTTTCCTGAGCTTCCTCGGTCTAGGCGTGCAATCCCCGGCGGCATCATGGGGAACGATGATCAACGATTCGATCGTAAGTTATCAGCTGTACCCTTGGACGCTTCTGTTCCCGGCCGGACTTCTCTGTATCGCCATGCTGGCTTTCAACATTTTCGGCGATGGCCTGCGCGATGCATTCGATCCGAAAACCAAGGTGGAATAGGAAGACCCGACTATCGAAAGCTCTGTCTCCGCTGCTGCTGAGACGGGCAGCCGGATGACTTCTATACCCCGACAAGATGAAGTTGAATGCTTGCTGTTCGGCGCAGCAGGCGGAATGTCCCCGGAAAAGCGACAGCGCTCGCCTTTGAAGACCGGATTCCAATCCTGTAAGGGGATGGACAATGAAGGAATCCGGGCTTCAACAGCGATTGAAAGGGACATCCGACCTGCGAAGCGCATCGATAGCGACGTTCAACTTACTAGCTACCACCGACATGAGGAAGGTGAAACTCTTATGGAACCGATTCTTACAGTCGACGGCCTGCGCGTCTCTTTCCGTGTACGCGGCGGCGAAGTGCAGGCCGTACGCGGCGTCTCCTTCTCGATGGACAAAGGAGAGGCGCTGGCAATCGTCGGCGAGTCCGGATCCGGCAAGAGCGTCACGGCCCAATCCATTATGCGTCTGATTCCTACGCCTCCGGGCGTTTTCAAGGACGGCTCGATCGTTTTCGAAGGCAGCGACCTGCTGAAGAAGACCGAGAAGCAAATGGAATCCGTACGCGGCCGCGATATCGGCATGATATTCCAGGATCCCATGACATCGCTCAATCCGACGATGACCATCGGCGGACAGATTATTGAAGTGCTGGTCCGCCATCAGAATATGTCCCGCGGCGACGCCGAGAAGCGCGCCGTCGAAATGCTGCGGATCGTCGGCATTCCGAATCCGGAAGCCCGCGTCAAGCAGTATCCGCATGAATTCTCCGGCGGCATGCGCCAGCGCGCGATGATTGCCATCGCGCTGAGCTGCGACCCTACGCTGCTCATCGCCGATGAGCCGACGACCGCTCTCGACGTCACGATTCAGGCTCAGATCCTTCAGGTCATGAAGGACATGCAGGAGAAGCTCGGCACGTCGATCATTCTTATCACCCATGACCTTGGCATCGTTGCCGACATGTGTGATAAAGTTATTGTTATGTATGCCGGACAGGTCGTGGAGCGAGGCAACAAGTTCGAAATCTTTAAAAACCCTCAGCATCCTTACACCCAAGGTCTTCTGAAGTCCTTGCCGCGCATGGATCAGAGAAAAGACGAGCCGCTGATCCCGATTGAAGGCACGCCTCCGGATATGGCCAACCCGCCTCACGGCTGTCCGTTCGCGGCCCGCTGCCCGCACGCGATGGAAGTATGCGTCGAAGTCGATCCGTATATGTTCACGCACAGCCCGACCCATGAATCCAAGTGCTGGCTTCACGCCAAGCCGGAGTAAGGAGGACGAACAGTATGAGCAACAGCAATCATGCGATGCTGGATGTAAACGACCTCAGCAAGTTCTTCGATGTCGGCAAGAACAAAACGCTGAAAGCCGTGAACGGACTGAATTTGTCCATCCGCAAGGGCGAAACGCTCGGCATGGTCGGCGAATCCGGCTGCGGCAAGTCGACGGCCGGACGCACGATCATGCGTCTGTACGAGCCGACCTCCGGATCGGTTAATTTCAACGGCGAGAACATCTACTCGATGAAGGGCGCCAAGCTCAAGGCTCTGCGCCGCGAGATGCAGATGGTGTTCCAGGATCCTTACGCCTCCCTCAACCCGCGCTGGACGGTCGAGAACATCATCGCCGAGCCGCTGGATGTGCATGGCCTGACGCCGAGCAAAAAAGAGCGCAAGCTGGCCGTCGAGAGGCTTCTCGACAAGGTCGGCCTGAATCCGTCCCATCTGACACGTTACCCGCATGAATTCTCCGGCGGCCAACGCCAGCGGATCGGCATCGCCCGCTCGCTCGCGGTGGATCCGAAGTTCATCGTGGCGGACGAGCCGATCTCGGCGCTCGACGTGTCCATCCAGGCTCAGGTCGTCAACCTTCTGCAAAACCTGCAGAAGACGGAGGGCCTGACCTATCTGTTCATCGCGCATGACCTGGCGATGGTCAAGCATATCAGCGACCGGATCGCGGTTATGTATCTCGGCAAGCTGGTGGAGATCGCGGAGAGCGACGATCTGTACGCCGACCCGCGCCATCCGTACACCCAGGCGCTGCTGTCGTCCATTCCGGTACCGGATCCGGACTTCGAGGCGACCAAGGAGCGCATCGTGCTTCGCGGCGATCTGCCGAGCCCGATCAGCCCTCCGAGCGGCTGCCCTTTCCGTACACGCTGCCCGGCAGCTACAGAGCGCTGCGCGGCCGAAGTGCCGGAGCTGCGCCAAGTCGGCCCGAACCCTGGCCATCTGGCTGCCTGCCATTATGCTTAATGTTTTTTGATCGAGAACGAACCTCTGGTATCCTTTATGGACGCCGGAGGTTTTTTTATCGTTTGATTCGAAGAGCGAATACGGAATGTATGGGATTCAATCGCTTGCGGGAGGGAGTTCCCATGTGTTCGGATCGGTTGAATTCGGTTCCTTTATTCGGCAGCAGAGGAGGCAAGCCCCGACTGGAGCGTTTGTGGAATTCCCTGATTTCGATTTCAAAGAGGTGGATCTGTTCGTAGGTCATCAATGCTCTCTCCTTTGATAGGAATGATAGGGTGGTCGTTCCGGCTCTGTACTTCCTTATCTTAGGAGCTTGGAGTGACAACAGTCTGTCAGCAATGGAAACCGACAGGAACAAATGTTCCAATCAGGGGAGGCTTAATCAAGTAGGGCTTGAGAATCTGCGGGGATATTTTGCAGGAAACGTTCCGCTTGAGAAGAAGCCCTTGGCATTCAAGGAGTTCATGGGCATTGAAAAAAGTCCATAGGCATCATAAGATTCGGCGGGCATGCAAAAAGAGCCCCCGGCCGGTAAAAGGAGCCGTAAGAATACAAGAAAAGCCCTTCGGCAGAAGTCCGCTCGAAGGGCTCAAGGTTAATGTTCGTTATTCGCTTTTCATCTTGCGGCGGAGTTCGGCGAGCTGCTCGTCAATGACGGAGGCGCGGCCGGAATCCGGGGCTGGCGCAGACGGCTCATAGGAAGAAGCTGCTGTGCCGGAGCCGGGCTTGTAGTCTCTGGAGAGGCCGAGCTGAGCTTCCCATTGAAGAATTTTCTCCTCGATCCGGTCGAATCCGCGTGAAGCGATTCCCGGCTCGAAGCCATGAGAGAAGCTCGGCGCCTTGCGCTCTGCGGCAGCTTCCGCTTTTTGCAGGCGCTCGCTCAGATCGGAACGTTTCTGGACAAGGCGGGCGAGCTCTTCCTGGGCGCCTTCGAGGCGGATATCGAGCTCGGCAGAAGCATGCTTGGCTTGATCGTACAAGCGGCCGTATTCAGCCGCCTGCTCCGAATAACGGAGTTTGGTTTCGAGGGCAAGGCGCGCTTCCGACTCGCGGCCTTCGGCCAATGCCTCTTCGGCTTTGAGCTGGTTGTGCTGCGACAGCTGCTCGCATTCATCGAGGCGCTGCTTGTAAGCGCGGGAGGAGGATTGCTGGCGGCTGAGCTCGCTTTTCATGCCGTCGATTTCCTCTTCCATATTGCGGATATACTGATTCATCATCAAAACGGGATTTTCAAGCTTGCTGATGACTTCGTTGGCGGTAGCTTTGGTCAGGTTCATGATCCGGTCGAATACGCTCATGGGATGCACTCCTTTATATTGGGTATGGCGGGCTTTATTCGTGCGGCAGTCGTCTCGGCTTAGCGGTAGGTGTAGGAATCCGGGGGAGGCGGTGCCGCGAAGCCGGACTCCTTGGGAAGGATGACAGCGGCGGCGGCATAGATCAGGAGGGCCGTACCGCAGCTGAATACGGCTGCGGCGATGAAGCCGATCCGGAGCAATCCGGGATCAATGCCGTATGTGCGGCCGATTCCTCCGCATACCCCCGCAAGCTTGCGATCTGTGCGCGAACGATACAAGGTTCTCATACTCATGCATTCTCCTCTTGGCGCGGCGCCCTGCGGCGCTGCTTGATGTCCTTATTGTACCTCCTTGCCGGAAACGGCGACACGGACTCCCGAATGTAATTGCACCTGGACCCGAGACCGGGCTTGCCTCCGCCCCCGGCATGTGAGCGCCGCCTAGTGGATGTGCGATGAATGAAATGGCCGGCGGCTTCACAAGCTAACATCGCTTCACATTTCGATATCCGGGAGGTCCACTCATGGGCAAGAACAAAGCATCCAAAGCAGAGGTCCAATCCACGAAGCTGAACACTTTTGCTGAAAATGACACCGAGTTTTCCAATGAGCTCACTTCGGATGCCAAAGCGGCTTTCAGCGGCAAAGCGACCAAAGCAAACCGTAAAAAAAAGCTAATCAAAAATCCCCCGCTGGATGCGGGGGACTGTACATAGAACGAGTCGGCCGGTAAGGCGGCAAATCCGGAAAAGCGGCTTGAATGCTTTTACCGCCGCAGCCTGGAAAGCTAGTTCAAGAGTGTTTGCGGCTGAACCAGCTTGTGAAGCCTACTTGCTTTTAAACGCTTTGGCAGCGGCTGCCCGGGAAGCCAGCACCCCGGCCGCGGCTGGCTTCTCCGCAGCCCGCGCAGCAGGCTTGGATGCGGCTGAAGGGACTTGCTTCTCCACCGCGCCCGAAGGCTGGCCGGAGGAAACCGGAGAAGACTGGAAGGCAGCCAGCAAAAACCGGGAGACGTCGATTTTGCGGCCGCGGTAGGTGGCGGGAGAGCTGACCAGCAGCTCTTCCTTGGCCCGCGTGATCGCCACGTAAGCAAGCCGGCGCTCTTCCTCAAGCGCGGCTTCCTTGCGGGCTGCCGGATCGGAATCGGCGCCGCCGGCCAGCTTGTCCGCCTCCAGCGCAAGGCTGTGCGGCAGGATGCCTTCCGAAGCCCCGATGATGGCGACGGCGGGGAATTCAAGGCCCTTCGATTTGTGGATCGTCATGAGCTTGACGGCATCCTTGGCCGCATCGGGCGGCAAGGACTTCATCTGCGCATGGCGCTCCGCCATTTTCGAGACGAAGGTAAGGAATGACGGGACGTCGGCAAATCGCGCGGCGGAGGACTCCAGCTCGTCCAGCGATTCGCGAAGCGTCTCCTTATGCGCTGTCGCCCCCGCTGCGATTGAGCCTGCGGAAGAGGCTCCAGCCTGCTCCGCATCGAGGTAGGCGTCGTAGAACTCCTTGCGCATGCGCCGCACGGCATCGGCCGGCTTGAGCGCCTTGAGTCCTTTGACGAACGTAATGCGGGCTTGGATCTGCTCCTTCTGGAAATCCTTAAGCCCTTCCATCGTGAGCAGATGGATGAGCGGGCCTTTCTTGGGACGGGGATCGTCCTTGGCCCGGATGTGGGCCATGCCCTTATGCCGGTTGACATACATGGAAGGCAGGACGCCTTCCATAGCGGTGAAATCGCGCCGCTTGACCGACAGCCTCATATAGTCCACGAGCGGCTTGACGGCGGACTGGTCGTAGAACAGGTCCCCGGTATCCTGGATCTGGAACGGGATCTCCGAGAGGACGAGCTGCTCGAACATGGCGCGGCTGTTGCTTGCGGTACGGTACAGGATGGCGAAATCGCCATAGGCCCGTGCGCCTTCCTCTACCCGTTCCCGGATATGGGCGGTCACGGCGAGCGCTTCCTGATCGGTCGTGAAAGGACGGATGTACAGCGGCACGTCCCGGCTTGTGGCCACGGCCTTCAGCGTCTTCGGAAAGCGGGCCTTGTTATGCTTGATCACTTCGTTGCCGAGGCCGACGATGCTGGCCGTGGAGCGGTAATTGGTGTCCAGCGTAATCATTTTGGCCTGGGGAAAAGCATCCTTGAAGCCGAGAATATATTCGCTGCGCGCTCCGTTGAAGCCGTAAATGGTCTGGTCGTCGTCGCCGACGGCCATCAGATTGCCGTGGCCGCCGGCGAGCATGCGGATGAGCTCGTACTGCAGCAGGCTCGTATCCTGGAACTCGTCGATCATGATATAGCGGAAGCGCCGCTGAAGCGTCGCGAGCAGCCCGGGCTGCTCCCTTAGAAGTCGATGGGACCAGAGCAGGATGTCGTCGAAATCCATCCGCTGCTCGCGTTCCTTCCACTCCTCGAAGCGAAGCAGCAGCCGCTTGAGCTCCCGGTCCGCCTGCGTCCTGTCCGGCAGCTCCTCGAGCGGAACGAGGCTCAGCTTGGCTTCGGACAGAGCGGCGAGCGCAGTCTCCGGCTCGATCCGGTCGCCGAGGCCGAGCTCGCGGATCATGCCCTTGAGCACGATCATCGGATAGGGTCCGCTGCCGAGTATCTCCTGGCGGTAACCGCGGCTGCGGAGGAGCTGCAGGAAGAAGGAGTGGAACGTGCGGGCCGTCACTTGGGAGGCCGCGCCGGGCGGCATGCCGGGCAGAGCGGCGATGCGCTCCTTCATCTCGGCCGCGGCCTTGACCGAGAAGGTGACGAGCAGGATCGAGCGCGGGTCGGCGCCGCGCACGGCGACCAGATAGCCGGTTCTGCCGGCGAGCACGCTCGTC
>NZ_CBRA020000108.1:0-25931 GCF_000469945.2 Paenibacillus sp. P22
CGAGACCTATTGCTCCAGAATCGAAGGTCTTGTTTTCAATTAGCCTAAGATTGATCTTTTCCTTGAGACCTTGGAATAACGGCAATCCCTTGCCGATCAGGACAGGAGAAACCGTAATTTTATACTCATCAATCAAATCAAGCTGCATCAGGTGGTGTGCGAGCCTAGGACTGCCGAGGATGACCATATCCTTGCCTGGCTGCTGCTTGAGGGTTTTGATTGCTTCCTCGACATCTTCGTTCACGAGTCTGGAATTATTCCATTCGACCTTCTCCAGCGTCGTGGAAAAAACAATTTTAGCTGTCTTTTCAATCCACTCGGCATGATCCCGTTCATGCTGCGAAGCTGATGGGTTGGAAGGCACAGATGGCCAATAATTGTGCATCATCTCGTAAGTCCCGCGCCCCCAAACGACCGTATCGGCAGTACTCAGAATTTCTTTCGCGTGTTTCTCCAAATCAGCATCGTAGGAAATCCAGCCAATGTCCATTTCGCCATTGGGCCCTTCTACAAAACCGTCCAGCGATGCGTGAAGAAAAAGAACAAGTTTTCTCATTTTCAGTTCTCCTTTGTCCAAGAGGGATATCTACAATGACTAAATTTTAACATATCCAACTTGGGTTGTTTCTTATGGATTGCCAACCTCCCATTCGTAAAGATCCACGATCAGAATTAAGGTTTAACAAAGCCTGCAGAAAACCTTTCCATTGCCAGGTGAAGTTAATTCTAAAAGGGTGCAGCATTAGAATACGCAGAAATTGCGGACCAATCAGCTCCGCGAGCTGGAATGTCTCGACAGCCTGACAGGCCCATATCAGGGCCTGTTTTTATTTTTGCTTCTTCTCACAGCCGTTCCGCGACTATGAATCTATTTTTAGTGAATTGCTCCTGTCTTCAGTATCTGCATTTTCTTCCAACATTCCTACACCAATTAATTTGCCTTGTCCGTATGCCAGAGCAAAAATAGATCTGCCACTAGGAATCATTCTTCGATTTCAATGACGGCCATCGACAGAAGAAATGATCGAGTTTGTTCCAATGAAATAGAACTTATGATTTAAAACATAACCCTTTCTAAAAGAGTCTTTCCCCCTTAAAGCATCGTGAAGGCGCACACAAGACTACAATGTGGAATAGGCTAGAGCAAATGCGAGGAGGTTCTGGCAACTATGCATCCAACCTATCCCTATCCAATGTATGATCCTACTGGGGACAGCGATATCTTCATCATCAGCCTTATGCGCACAGGCACGTCTATGGCCGCGACGGCTATTATCAAAGTCAAGGTCCGCACCATTACGAGAGCCAGGGCGCCCAAAGCTACAACGAACAGGGACCGCACAGCTACCAAGGCCATGTAGGCGCCTATACAGGAGGCTACGGCATCGGCGGCCATGCGGGCGGCTTCTTTGGCGGACCCGAGCACTTCGGCCTCAAGACAGGCGTTGATGTCGGCGGTCCCGCAGCCGGATTCAATTTAGGCAGCCATCTGGGCGGGCACGGGGCAGGCGTGCAGGCGTACGGTCATCTGGGCCCTTACAAATCCGGCCTGAAGTCTGGCCTCCAATGGGGACCGCACGGCGCCTACCATCAGGCGAGCGGCCATATCGGCTCCTATGAAGCGGGTCTAAACACCGGCCTGGACTGGCAGAAATATGGACTGAACGCTCATACGACCGGGCATGTCGGTCCCTATGAGGCAGGCCTGCAGGCCGGAGCCTCTGCAGGTGGAAACGGCCATCACGGCTACGGCATGAACGTGAACGCCGGCGGCCATGTCGGCAACCTGCAGGTTGGACTCGGCGGCGGCGCTCATGTCGATTCGCAGAGCATCGGCATCGATGCCGAGTCCAGCTTGGGCAAGCACAAGCTCCACACGGGTTTCGGCTTCAATTGGGATTGACCGGGCTTGAGGCCCTTGCCATCGGCGACAAGGGCCGTTTATTTTCGTAGACAGCGGCTTCCGAGGAAGCCGGTTTGTTCTCCTTGGCAGCGGACAGCTGGCTGACCAGCCAGCCCAGATTCCCGCTGCCGGACAACGCGATCATCATCGAGAACGACGTCCCAAATCGCGAACGAGCCCGCACCATGATGAACGGAAAAAATAGGGCCAGCCCGATAGCAAGCAACATGCCGCCAGGCCGGCTCTTAGTTTGGCTGCAGGGCCTGCTACGACTGCCTGGCGCCGTCATTCTCGGGAATGTATCTAAGTTCTTTGTCAACCATAGGGATAAAACAAATAGCCTCTTAATGTTGCTATGTTCTTATCTCCTTACCATCCAATCTTGTGCCAGCCGATCTTCGCGATCCGCTCCTTCTGACAGGCTATGGCTTGATCCGCATCCGGTCCGCTTGCCGCTCCCGTCAGAAGCGCCTGGGCTTCGCCTTCAAGATCGGCTCCAAGCACAATCGTCCAGGCCGCATCGTCTCCATTTGCCAATCCATTCTAATCGGAAAGACTCCGCCGTCGGAATTTCCAATCGACGAACCCCGCATGAAGTAAGCTGCGCGAGCAAAACTTATCGACTTGTCTCCCGGTTCGGCTCTGGCGACGTCGATGAACGAAACGACTGTGTCCTCCAGTTGGACAGCGATATCTGAAGCGATTCAGGGGTATTCCATTCGTTCATCACCGTTGCTAAAGAAATTAAGTATAGGGCGTTGTACTTAGAATGAATTTCGGCGTCATTGGTGAAGCGATGCCCGTCAAGATGACTATTTCGATTTGCAAACGCCTCAACCGCATCTCCCGTAGCTGGGGGTAAGGGCAGCCAGCGCTACCGTAAAAGCAGAGCCAGCAAGTATCGACCCATCATCCACCAGCCCTCCGAGCAGGAAGCGATCATCAACGCCTAATGCGGTCCTAATTCCCATCAGACCGGCCAGTGCGCTTGAGAAGGAATTGATTCGGATCAGCGCCTTGAGGGTCGTTACCCGGCGATAAAAGAGAAAATGCAAGCGCCCGCCGTGAACTCGAAGGAGGAATCCGATTGAGCCGTTGGCTCTTCTCGATAGTCACGTAGATAAAATCCTTCATGACCTTCTGGATGACATTGGGCCGCTGCTCCTTGACGGTAAACAGGGCTGCGAGCTTTTGTTAAATCCGTAACTATGGTATCATCATTATTAGTACCTGATACTAATACTTGATACCATACCGGGAGGTTGATTGCTTATGTCTAGCAAGGCCCCGATTACGACCGGCTACCGTACATCCGCCCGCATCACCGCAGTAGGCTCCTATTTGCCGAAGCGAGTGTTGAGCAATGACGATCTGGAAAAAATAGTCGACACCAACGATGAATGGATCGTTCAGAGGACGGGAATCCGGGAACGCCGTATCGCAGCTGACGACGAATATACGAGCGACCTGTGCTTCCATGCCGTGCGCGACCTGATCGAGCGCTACCCGGAAAAGAGCCTCGAGGATGTAGACTACATTCTTGTCGCAACGGCAACGCCTGATACTTTCTTCCCCCAGACGGCAGCTCGCGTACAAGCCGAGTTCGGCATCAAGGCAGCCGGAGCTGCGGACGTCGCGGCCGCCTGCGCAGGCTTCGTCTCCGCGTTGCAGCTCGCCGGCGGCCTTATCGCCTCCGGACTGCATCGCAAGATCCTTGTCATCGGCGCGGAAACGCTGTCGCGAATTACTGATTACACCGACCGCACGACCTGCATCCTGTTCGGAGACGGCGCGGGAGCCGTGCTTGTCGAAGCCGGAGCTGCGGACAGCAAGCCCTCCTGGCTGCACTCCTTTGCCCGCACGGATGGAGAGGACGGCCATCACTTGTACCGGTCCAGCCTGTCCCCGTCTATTGGCGAGCATTCGCTCCAGCAGTCGGGCAAAATCGTCCAGAACGGACGTGCCGTGTTCCGCTGGGCGATCAGCCGTGTTCCGGAAAGCATTCTCGAAATGCTGAATGAAGCCGGAACGGCTCCGGAAGATGTCGACTGGTTCGTGCCGCATAATCCCAATATGCGGATTCTCGATGTCGTGAGCGAGAAGACGGGCATTCCTCTCGATAAAACCATTACGACTCTGGAGCATACCGGCAATACGTCGGCTGCCTCCATCCCGCTCGCTTTAAGCGAAGGAGTCCGCAGCGGCCGCATCCGCGAAGGACAGCTGCTGCTTCTGTACGGCTTCGGCGGCGGTCTATCCCAGTCCGGCCTGCTCATTCGCTGGATGGCTTGAGCCGGAGCCAGTCCTAAAACAAGGCCACCCCTTGGGGATGGCCTTGTTTTAGAATGATCGGGATATCCCTGCAGGCGGCAGGGATACCCTTTTTTATTTTCAATAATTGGTGATTTCATTTGTATACTGGAAGAGACGGATTGCCTTCGAGGTAGAAAGCGCAATCCAAAGGAGATTCAGACGGACTTCTCTCAAGAGGGCCGACTTGAATTTCCTTTTTTATTTCCATATTTAGGAGCCGCAAGTATACTGGAGGAGAGTCGTGAATACGGGAACGTTTTTAGACTCTCTGAGTTGGGTATTTTCGTAAACTCAACTATTCCTAGAGAATCTGTATTACAGGAGTTCTCCTCAGCAGACTACGAAGAGAATCTAAATCAACGTTTATTGATTTCAATGGGTGGAGAAATAGAGATAGATGACAAATTCTATGATGTATCCGACCAAATCTGGAATCTGGATACGGAATGTGTTGAGGATGATGGAATTTATGTAACAGTAATTGAGAGATTAAGTAGAATGACCAATCTAGATATACGGAATATACAAGATGTGTGATACGCTTCGAATTCTGTGACCTCACATAACACCCTCTTCACGCATCGGACCATAAGGCTCTCGGTCAAAATGAGGCCTTTTGGGGAAGATTATTCAGCGGACACATCCTTTGATCTAACCGCATCGCGTTCACCCTTCCGGGACTTAAGGTGTAAGGACGTCATGAATACAAGAACGTTATATGAAATCATTGCTTGATAAAAAATTGAAAAACGGAGTGATATTTTGCTTGATGCATTCACGAAGAAGAGAATTGAAAAAATACTAGACAACTATATAGATAAGAAAATTCCTGACCATTTGAAAAATGAAATTGAAATTAGATATAAATTCAGGGGAAATACAGTTACATTAAGTCAAGAATGACCAGGATATATGGGAAGACGTTTTGAATACCCGATAGCTCAAGTTAGGTTAGAAGAATCATATTGGAAATTCTATTGGAAGGACAGTAAGGATAAGTGGCATTTTGTAGATGACATAAAACCTGTTAAAGACTTTGAGAAACAATTAATGGAGATAGATAGTAGCGATACTTTTTGGGTGTAATCGAGATGGCAATGACTTCACATAACACCGTATTCACGCTTCGGGCCATTTGGCCCTCGGTCCGATAGATGAATTTCGATGAAGTCGGGTCGGGCGGACACACCTGCGAGGCTAGTTCAATCTGTGGGCTTACGCCTTTTGTCTCCAAAAGCATTTCGAGGAAGCAGATTCAGCAAACAAGATCTACGAGGTAAGTCTGGCGTCCCGTTCCCTACGGTCATTTAAGCCACTCGGGTCCGTGAATATAAGAGACGTTATGCGTAATTACTGCTTAAGGAGATATTAATTTGAATTACTTTGCTACTTTTCAAATGCCAAAGCCTGTTAATGTAAGTGGAAAATCATCTAGTATTACCAACTCTTTCGTAAATGGAATAATACCTTGCATTGTTCCCTCAGAGAGTGATGTTAAAGAATGCCTGGATATCTTGGGGCTTGATCCCTTGAATTTGAAGTGTTCTTATTGTGGAGATAACTATACTGAATGGGATCACTTTAGACCTTTAATTATTGATAAGAAACCAACAGGCTACATATCTGATATTTACAATCTAGTACCCTCATGCGGTAAATGTAATCAATCAAAGGGAAACAAACCTTGGAAAACATGGATAATGAGTAATGCGAAACTAGCCCCTAAAGCTAGGGGTATTAAGAACATTGATGAAAGAATAAAAAGACTCGAAAATTTCGAGAATTGGAAGGATGTAAAACCAATTAACCTCGAAGAGCTAGTAGACAAAGAGTTATGGAAAAAGCATTGGGAAAATTACGAGAAATTAAATCAGCTAATGAGGGAAAGTCAAATTACTTCACAAAAGATACAAAGTCAGATCAGGGAAAGATACAACTTGATAGTCAATCAGGGAAGGTAAAAACTACGCATAACACTGTATTCACGTTGCGAGCCTTCCCCCTTAGTACGGACTGATATGTACCGAGGAGAGTGAAAGACAGCCGGACAACACCTGCGAGGCTAAGTCTAACGCCCCCTTCCACACGGTAACTTAAGACACCCGGGTTCGTGAATACTAGAATGTTTCCGATACCTTTGAAAGACCATATAAGATTATATAAAGATTACACACCTAGAAACATTAGCCGCGAAAACCAGTAAGTAAGCCCCTCTTCCCCATCGCGGTCCTTCCCGTTCTTTCATTTCAACTTCTTGACACTTGAACAAAATCGTGGAGACAGAGACTCCTGCCATGCTAAAGTCTAGCGCCTCATTCCCTAAGGTCACTTAAGGCTAATGAAACACAGTACATAAATGCAAGATCCCCAAGGAGGCTTATATGAAGACCATTATATACATGGTTAGGCATGCCGAATCGCCATATACGGAAGGAAATGAACGAACTAGAGGACTTACCTCAAAGGGTAAGGCAGATGTTGAAAAGATCACTGAAAGGCTTAAAGATGAAGGAATTGAACTAATGATATCAAGTCCTTACAATCGAGCAATACTGAGTATAAAAGGATTGGCTGAATACTTAAGATTAGAAATCAAAACATTTGAAGATCTCAGAGAAAAATATTTTGCAGATGATATTATTGAGAATACTGAGCTGATGTCTTTAATTAGAGAGAAATTCTATGACTTTGAATACTGTTTACCTGGAGGAGAGACTAATGCTGATTGTCAAAATAGATCAATTTCAGTAATGAAAATGATATTGGAAGAACACGCAGGTAAGAAAATAGTAATTGGGACTCATGGCCTTGTAATGACTTTGATGATGAATTCTTTTGATTCAAGCTATGGATTGGACTTTTTAGATCAATTAAAGAAACCAGATATTTATAAATTGTATTTTGAAGAGTTAGAATTGAAAGAAGTAGAAAGACTGTGGAACGAATAAAGTTTTGGGAAGAGTTATCGAAGAGGACTGTGACATTTGTACCATTCGCCCCTCGATTCGGCCGAGGATTTTCAAGAAAGCAGAGCGGCCAGACAACCCAGCAAGCCTAAGTATGACGACCCGAAGGCTTTCGGGCTGGTGAAAACAATAAAATGATAAAGTTCTATTTGTTCTCTTGTCATACCTAGACCAACTTAAGTTTTGCCTCTGGTTCATAAAAAGATAAATCTTCAGAAAGTAGTACTCCGGGCTTAAACTCCCCTTCAGCAATAAATGATGGATTAGAATAAACTAGGTACACCAATTGATTTCATCGATTTTTAGGGGATTAATGAATACAGAGGAATCAAAGTTCATTTCAATAAGGATCATATTGTTGACGGACTTATACTTGATGATACTACTGAAAGCAACAAAAAAATATAGGACTCCAAGGGGAATCAAATTCGGTGAGTCGATCGAATCAATCATAATGAAAAACCTGGTCATACGGATGAGTCAAACAATAATTCCTCCATTACTTATTTGCTTGAAGAGTCTACAGATGGATTCGTTATTAGAAGCTCTATAGATCAAATACAAAAGAAAGATAAAGCTTTTGGTATGACATTTATTATGATAGCTAATTTTGAATACTCTTTTAATCCTTATTGAATCAGATTTAGTATCGTCTAACACCCTATTCCGATGAAAAGGCGGCAGGGCTGCAGGGTGTCCCGGGATGTGTATGCGCTGTTCCCTCGCGATTGCCTCTGTGCGCTAAGGCAGCAGGAAGCGATTCGCCTCCGGCAGCGAGCCCGTCAAGCAGATCGTATTCCGGATCGAGAATGTCAGACACTGAGTGATTGCCGAAGGGAAGACGAAGAGAAAACTGGCCATCCAGACAGTTCCAAGTCCCGGCCAAGACGCTCCATCGCTTTCAATGGCGACGGAGGAGCCGATCCGACAGACGGCTCAAGAACAAAGACAGATTGTGCGGCTGCCGCCGGGTACATGCCCTTCCCCCTCCTTACTCTTCGCCATACACTGCCTCAAAGAGCCAAATGAGGGAGTGAAAGGCCCGTGCTGCCTTCCGTTACGGTTGTGATTCCGTTTTACAATTGTCCTTATATCGGCCAGGCAGTTGCCAGCGTGTTGGGACAAAGCTACACCAACATCGAGGTGATTGTCGTCGATGACGGCTCCACGATGCATCAGCATCTGCTGGACCCCTACCGTTCCCGGATTGTCTACTTGCAGAAGAGCAACGGAGGAACCGCCAGCGCGCTGAATTACGGCATGCAGCGAGCGGCAGGACGTTACGTCGCATGGCTAAGCTCGGATGATGTGTTCGTCCGCGACAAGATCGTGAATCAGGTTTCCTTCATGGAAGAGAAACGAGCTCAATTCAGCTTCACCGACTACCATACCATCAACGCAGCCAACCAGATTACGCAGTACTGCTCCACGATGAAGTTTCCCACGGAAAAGGCGTTCGTCTCCGCCCTGCTCGACTATTGCCCGATCAACGGCTGCACGGTCATGATGCTCCGAAACCTGGCCGAAGCTGTCGGCTGGTTCAATCCAGGCCTGCCCTATACGCATGACTACGACATGTGGGTCCGCATCGCGCTCAACGGCGTCGGCATGCACTTCCTGAACGAACCGCTTACCTTGTACCGGCGGCATTCGGCTATGGGAACCATCCAACGCGGCAGTCAGGTCGCAGCCGAATTCGAGTCCATGAGAGCCTATTACGCTCCCATGCTGAGACAGCGCCTTGCCGGCATGCCAGGTTAGGACTCGGCAGTTCAATTTAAATTTAAACAAGAGCCTTTCGCGTCCCTGAATCGGGATTAGCGAAAGGCTTTTTTTCTTCTTTAGGGATGGGAGTTCTGTTCTTTCGCCAAAAGAAAGAGGTCATCCAGAAATTGGTTGAAAACCACGGCTCATTCCCCACTTCATGTTGACATGTTTACATCATTTGTTAATCTAAAGTGACTGGTAAAATCTGAGAGGAGATCACTCATGGTGAAACGTTTAAAAGCAGCCGCGGCATTTTTATTCATGGCTGTTGTCCTAATGGCTTGCAGCCATTCAAACTCAGAACAATCGGAGGCGGAATCGCTGGCAAAGGAATTTGTCGGCAAGCTGTATGCCGTGAAACATGAATCTATCCCGGAAATCGATCTCCCCGCAATTGAAGAGAAAAATAAAGAGATCCAGCCCTACGTAACGGAAAATGTATGGAACAAATTAAAAGCCAATAGTGACACGGCAATTCCCATCCGGATAGCCAAGAAAAGCCGATCGAATGTAGGTGCTGAGCTTCAAAAGGTGACGATCCAACCAACGAAAGAGGTTGAGCATTGTTTTGACTTTACCTATGACATCATGGTCAAAGTAACGAATGAAAACAACGAGGTCAAAGAATATAAGGTTCCGGGCGGAGCGACGGTGATCAAAGAAAAGGATAAATGGGCGATCAACCGCATCTGGTCCGATCCACGCGAGCTGAGCGTATATTTCAATTGAAAAAGAGCCGTTTCTCTTTGGAAGAGAACGGCTCTTTTTCGATTCATTGAATCATAATGCCAACATCGAAGCTTGCGGGCTGCCCTCCAAACTCAGACGCATCTCAGGCATCACGCTTGTCCGGCCAGCTCCTCCAGACGCTTGAACGCCTGATCCAGCTTCTCCGCCGGGATGCGGGCGTAGCGGTCGCCGATATGAATCTCTCCGGCACAGGAGTCCGGAGAAGTCTCCTTCAGGTAGGGCAGGAAGCCGACTCCAGTATCCTTCGCCGTCTGCTCCAGCAGAGCCGATGCCCGCTCCACAGGAAGGTCCAGATGCAGATGGAACATATTGGACACCGGCTTCTCCGGCACTGTGCGCATGCGGCTGCAGCGGTTGAAGCGGGAGCTGAGATCGCGGGCGCCGTCCAGATACGACTCCATCAGCGGCAGACGCTTGTCCAGATAATGCTCCGAGCTGACAATGTACGGGTAGAGGCTGATCAGATCCCCGCCATGGCGTCTTTTCCACACCTTCGATTGCTGCGCCAGATCGGCATCCCCCGCCAGAATGGCGCCGGCGGTGCCGCCGATTCCCTTGTAGAAGGATACATAGACGCTGTCGAAAAGGCTGCTGATCTCGGCTTCCGAGCGGCCGTAGTAAGGAACGATCTCGAACAGGCGCGCTCCGTCCAGATGGATCGGGATGCCCTGCTCCCTGCACCAGGCGGATATGGCTTCCAGCTCCTCATAAGAAGGCAGCTGGCCCCCAATCTCGCGTTGCGGCAGCTCCAGGAGCAAGCAGCCGATTGGCTCCCCGACCGCCTGGATGTCCTCCAGCGTAATCAGACGATCCTCGCCGCCCAGAAGGATGGACCGGATTCCATGCAGCTCGTGCAGTCCCCTCTCCTCGTGGATTTCGAGGTGGCATAGCGGATGATAGGCCGCCGTGCGGTAGCCGCGGCGGTCGCACCAGATCCGAAGGGCGATCTGTTGGGCCATCGTGCCGCTCGGGAAAAATACGGCCGCTTCCTTGCCCAGCAGCTTCGCCATCTTCGCCTCGAACGCTTCGATGATTTCTCCTTTTCCATACATATCGCTGAACTGCGATCCATCTGCCTGCTTGAAAGCATCGAGCAGCACCTGCATGGAGCGCGGACCATGCCCGATGATCGGATAGTCGGCATCCTGATAGCTTTGCGACAAAGCGGAATCTTTTTTCATCCTGCAGTCTCCCCTTCCGTGTACCTTCTATGCTTGTATATCAGAAAGGGGAGGTTCGGCGCAAGAGAAGAAACAGGTGTAGAAAATGTTGCCGCGCTGCTTCTATTGGCCTAGCAGCCCCGTTCCCGCCAGCAGACGGAACAGGGCTGTCGCCGTTTCGGCTCGGCTGGCCGCTTGGCCGGGAGCGAAGTGCCCGTCCGGCAAGCCGTTCATGACTCCGCTCGCCGCCGCTTGCCGAACGTAATCGGCCGCCCATCCCGAAATGGAGCCTTCGTCGGCAAATTCGGACGCTTGCCCTGCCGCATCCCCTTGTTGAAGATGAGCAAGCGCTCTAGCCAGCACCACGGCCAGTTCTTCCCTCGTCACCCTAGCCGCCGGATGGAACGATGAATCGGCGTAGCCCTGCATGAGTCCAGCCTCGGCTGCGGCCGCAACCGCTCCTGTGTACCAGCTTCCGGCGGACACATCCTTGAACGCCGCCTTCTGTTCCGGCAGGTTCAAATCCAATGCCCGGAGAAGCATCGCCGCGAGTTCTGCGCGTGTGACCGGCTTGTCCGGAGCGAAGCCGGCTCCCGGAATACCGCTTACGATTCCTTTGGAAGCCAGGCTCCTAACCGCAAGCGCGCTCCAATGTCCGTCAAGGCCGGACAATCCGGAAGGACGGACGGCGAGCATGAAGATGCCGCTGCGGCTTGTTCTTGCCGTCAACTGCGTTTCCAGTTGATGGGATGCCGTGAGATTCGCAGGGACATAACCAGCGGAATTCAGACGTTCGTCATAACGGATGACGGCTGAATCGGTTATATTCACGATCCCTGCCTGCGAGAATGAATAGGCGAATCGGATCCAGCTGCTCGGCTCCGCTTCCTTGCGGCTGCTCGGAGTGGTCAGGAAAACCCCGAATTCGACCGGCGTTCCTTGCGGTTTCCAGCCCTTGGCCAGCGAGGCTTGCATCGCCAGCCGCGCCTGGGGTTCATCCGGCTTGCGCAGCAGGAATTCAAGCGCGGTTCCCGGCGCAAGCGTGCCCGGTTGGGCGTGCAGGAATTCCGCAGCCTCTCTCGCCTTGAGCGTGACGGAGACAGCTCCATTCACGAGGTGCAGCACGAGCTCCGGCTGTCTCTTTGCTGCTTCCTCCAGCGCGCCGGCGCTGAACGAAACCTTGCCATCGCTTCCCGCAGGGACTTCCACGATGAAGAGCTTATCCGTCCATGCCTTTTGCAACGCTCCGTCTTGGCTGCCCGTGCCCGGAGAAGCGGATGGCGCTGCGGTCGGAGCCAATGAAGGCGATGGAGTCCCTATCGGGCCTGTTGATGGGCTTGATGTCGGTACCGGCGTTCCCGTCGGCGTCGGGGTCGGGACTACCGTCGGTGTCGGCGTTGGCGTCGGGCTTCCCGTCGGCGTTGGCGTCGGGCTTCCCGTCGGCGTCGGCGTCGGCTCTGTCGGCACGGAATCGACGACCTGCACCGTATACGCACGTCGAATATCGCCTACCCGGACTTCGAGATCGGCGCGGCCTGCGGCGACAGCGGCAAGCTTGCCCTCCTTGAACGAAGCTACGGCTTGCGGCGAGACGGCGATCTTGGCTTGGCCCGTCACATCCGCTCCGTCCTTGTCCAGCACCTGCAGAGTTATCGCCAAGCCCGACTCCAGGCGGAACGGACCGGTCTGTCCATCCGACAGCCGAACTTCAAACGGCTTCGGATCGGATGCGAAGCCGGCATTCACTTCATGGAACGTGAAGTTCGGCGCGGCTGGATTGCTCACCCGGTCGATCCGCTCGCCGCGGATGATGAGATTATCCACCAGCAAGGAGCCCTTCATGTCCGAGGTGATTTCCACTCCGCTCGTCCCGGCTCCGTCCAGGACGTTGTCCGTTAGCTCGACACCCTGCACGTTCTTGCCGCCATGGACGATCAAGCCGGAGTAGGTGCTGTCGTAAGCGTTGTTGCCGCGAACGACAATGCGGCTGTCTCCGCCGATATCGTTCTCGCCCGCATACAGCCACAGTGCGCCGAGATTGACTCCGTACCCGGAGTCGACGCTGCCCGTGCGGATCAGCGTGTTGCGCTCCACGACGGTCGTGCCTTGGAAAGCTCCGCCGAGAAACGGGTCGAGACGGCGATGCCGGCTCCATTCGCGATCGTATCCTTGGCGATGTTGTCCTGAATCACGTTGTCCCGGCCGCCGAACACGACGATGTTGTCGGCCAGCCAAGGCAGCGCGACCGTATTGAAGCGGGCCGTGTTGTTCACGCTCGGCGTTCTCTCCGCTCCGTTGACATCCGCAAGCTTGGCGTCGGTGAACGACCACATCGCGATGCCGTCGTCTCCCGGATACCGGATATCGCTCTGCTCCATCATGCTGTGCGATGTTCCGACGGCGAAGTTGATGCCGTCCGCCATCAGGTTGCGGATGCGCAGTCCGGCCATGTACAGGCCGTCCGTGCGCTTCTTCTCGCCGATCGGCTGCGTCAGCCACAGCCCGGCCTTCGTATGCTCGATCCAGATGTTCTGCAGCACCGAGCCCGGCCCGAACGCCCCGTGGAAAGCATTGTCGAACGCTTCGTCATCCCGGACGCTGATGCCTCCGTCGATGAGAAGGTCGTACACCTTGACCTTGCCGCCGTGGCCGTAGAATCTCGCCCCGTCCAGCTCGGTATGCCAGCTGCCGGCTCCGCGGATCACGGCATCCTGAAGGTCGATGACTTCATTCGAGAACGTGAAGACTCCCGCCGGGAACCACACGCCCTTGCCCTGCTTGCCCGCTTCCGCAAGGGCTGCCGTCAATGCGGCCGTGTCGTCCAAGCCGTCGTTCGCGGCAGCGCCGAAGTCGGTGACGGCGAGGAAGCCTTCCGGCATGGAGTAGGCCGCATCGACTTTCTCCAGGTCGACCAGGTCGATCGTATAGGAAGCCGCTTCATCGCCCTCGGCTTTTTCCAGCCGAACCGTCGATCCGGCCGGAACGTCTCCGATCCGGGCATGGATGTCGTCGTAGAACCGGTGCGCGCTGCCCTGCCTCGGGTCGTTGGACCAAGGATAGCTGCCGTACTCCCACGCATACTTGCTGGTCAGCTCAAGCTTCTGGCGGAAGACGCCGTCGACATACAGCGAGAGCGTACGCTCGTCTCCGCTGCCGTCCTTGCTGTCCGGAATCGAATAACGGACAACGAGAGAATCGGCTTCCGCCGCCGTCTTGAATTCGATGTAATCGCCTTGCTTGTTCAGCTTGACGGCCTTTCGTCCCGAAGCTTCCGATGCCAGCTCCTTGTATTTGCGCGAAGGCCCGATGAGCTGTCCGTTCGTCTCCGCATCCTCGGCTTCGTAGCTGATGTAGTTCACCGTTGCTCCCCGGTAGGCGGGAGCCGCGCTGTCTTCAACCGTCAGGCTGTCGATCGAGGCGCCGCTTGGAAGCCCTTCGGCCGACACCGTATTGATGCCTGCGCGCAGCTTCAGCTCGAACGCGGCTTCCGCGCTGCCCGCCTGGCTCGTCAGTCGGAATGGCTGGACATCCAGTCCGTTGGCATCGATGCCGGCAGCCTCCGCTACGCTCCCGTTGTAACGGTAGCGGACCACGACCGTGTAGCTTCCGCCAGCAGGCGCGTTGACCGCGAAGCGGTAAGCTCCATCGCCATGGAAAGCATCGCTTCCCCTGTATTCGACGCTGCTCCGAACCGGCTCCAGCCGCCAGCCGGCTCCGGCCTCCGTGCCCAGCTTCAATCCCTGCTCCAGGTACATGCCCGTATCCGCGTTCCGGAGCTGCGTGTAACCGAGCTTCTCATCCAGATACCACTGCGCTCCCGGAAGGCGCATATCCGTCGCCAGAGTCAGGCTGCCGTCCGTTCCGGCGGCCAAGTACTTGCCCGCAGCCGCATTGCGGATGAGCTTGCGGCCGTTGAAATCCTGGACGAGCCAGCGGGTCGACGCTTGTCCGGCTCCGGCCGGAACATACGCTGCGGCTCCCTCGGCATCGGCCAGCAGCTTGGAGACGTCGCCGGCGGGAGAGATTTCAACCGGACCGCCGTTGTTCTGGACCGGCGTCGACGTGTTTTTGTTCACAGGAACATCAATGGATGGAATTTCGCCGGACTCTGGATATTCGAATATCCAGCGGGACGTGCCGAAGCTGTCCGCCACCAGCCCATGCTCCGCATAACCGGCGCCGCTGGCCGAGTTGACGAGCTCGTCGCTGTAGCTGCCGTACAGGCTGCGGATGAGCCAGGCTCCTCCATCCGCCGTCCGGGAGACATCCCAGCTTGACGCTTCAGGCGCTTCTGCGCTTCCCGCCGCCTTGCTCTCGAGGAAGCTGTAGTCGCCGTTCAGCGTAAGGAAATGGCCGGTTGCGGCATTTCGGATTTTCACTCCGTCCTCTTCCTTGACGATGACCCATTGAGAGTAAGAGTTGGTTTCTTCCGGGCTGCCGTACAGCACGACGCCTCCGGCATTTTCGTACAAGTACCCTTTGCCGCCGGCAGACTTGATGCGCAGCAAGCGTCCCGCTGGAGCTTCCGCAGGAGGCAGGACTACCGGCTCCGCCGTGAACAGCGCTTCCGGCCGCTCTCCGGCTCCAGCCGCCTTGCTCAGCCTAATAGCCGGACTTGCGCCGTCGGCGCTTTGCCCCGCAAGCAGGTAGTGGCCGGCCCAGCCGCTCTTGAACGCCGTATAGACCTGATCTCCTACCGTCACATCCTGCAGGCTCCATTTGACGCTGTCCCAAGACGCATTGATGTTCGCCCGGGTTTCCGGCGATTCGGCCGGATCATCCTCCGATTCATGCCCGGCGATGTTCTCCAGGGCGACATAACGTCCGCTTCCCTGGTTTTTCAGCAGCATCTTGCCGGGGGCGCCGGAATCCTCCACATACCAGACCGCCGAGTAATCGCCTGCGTCCGCTTCCCCGTACGTGACCATGCCAACGGTCGCGCCGTTCTCCTGCGTTTCCTTCAGATACAAGCCGTCCGATCCGTTCACCTTGTACCTGAACAGCCGCTGCCGGTCCTCGGTCACCGTCAGGAATTTCCATTTCGGGCTTCCCCAGCCCGGGTTGATGACGCCGTATTCCGCATATTTGGTCAGGTTCTGGAGAGAGACGAACTTCTCCGGCTGCTTGCCGGGCTCCTTGTCCGTCACGCTGCTGATGAGGTTGGAGTTGCCTCCCGTATCCCGCACCGTCCACACGAAGCTGCGGTCCGCGTTGCTCAGGTCCGAGAGAGGACTGACCTGAATATGGCCGTCCGGCATGTCCGAAATGTTGATATAATGGCCGGTCAGCCTGTTCTGGAACAGCTTGCGGCCCTCATGCTTGCGGATCAGCCACTGGTCGCTGGTGTCGTCCTTGGCGTTGCCGTATTTGAGCAGGCCGTCTGCCGTCTCATAGAGATAGAAGGGCTGCCAGCCGTTCTGGATGCGCACATAATGATCGGCTCCGTCGGCCGGCAAGGATGGATCGACGAGCTGCCACTGGGCGCCCAGAGAAGAAGCGTCGGCAGCGGCCTGGACCGTGCCGTCCGAGCGGCCCGTGACGAAGACGTCCCCGCCGCCTGCGGCTCCGATCGTCTGATAGTCGTCGTAGTCATCGGACAGCGTAAGCGTCCACTGGCTCTCCGGCGTGCCGAATCCGGCGTCCAGAGCAGACAGCGTGCCGCCGCTCCTCGTCAAATAGTGGCCGGTCGCCGAATTGCGGAGCCGCTTCGTTCCGTCGAAATCCTCGACAAACCATAGATAATCGGCCGCCTTCGCGGGATCTGAAGCCAGCGCGCCGTGTTTCAGAGCGCCCGCTTCCTCATAGAGATAATCCGTCGGCGAGTTCGCGTCCGTGTACGAAGCGATGCGGACCGGCTGCAGGGCCGAAGGCGAAACGATGCGCCATTGGGCCGATGGATTGCTCTTCGATCCCGGCCAGCTGTTGGACCGCGCGTCCCGGTCGTCCGGAAACTGCGCATTGAGCAGATACGAATCGAACTTGCCGTTGGCGAACGTCGCATAGCCGAGCCCGTCCGACGAGCTTTCCTGCAGCCAATCGGTGAGTCCGGGCTCGCTCGGGTCGGGATCTCCGGCTGGCATCGCCGCCCACTCCAGAGGCCCCTGCTTGATCAGATGCCCGGTCCCGCGATTTCGGATCTGGACTTTGCCCGGCACGCTGCCGGGCTCGATGTACCACTGGGCATTGAAGTCCTTGTCGCTTTTGACGCCGAAGCCGACGACGGAAGCGTCTTGCCCCGCAATCTGCCCTTCATATTCGTACAGCACCATGCCCGGATGGAATCGCGACTCGATCTGGACCGCGTCGACAGGCACGAGCATCCATTTGGGGCTTTCGAATTCCAGGTTGATATCCGAGCTCAGCTCGGCGAAGCCCAGCTGATCCTCCTCGTGGATCGCCCGCTTGCCGCTCGAGTCCGCGGCGCTCACGATGTTCATGAACCCGCTCGTCGCGGTCGGGTTGATGTGCCACTGCTCGGATTCGGAAGGATTCGCCACTTGCCGGGCCTTCAAGGCATCCCTGCGCTGCGGCGTCTCCGAAGCCGTGATGTAGTGCCCCGTCTTGCTGTTCCGGATCAAATAGGAGCCTCCAGCCGCCTCCACCTCCCAATGAGAGGATTCATCTCCCGGACTGGTCATCCCGTACCGCACGGTGCCGTCGCTTGCCTCGTACAGATAGTTGTTCTGCCACATGTTCTTGATCCGCATCTTGCCGGCAGGAATATCACCCGCCCCATTGCCGCCTTGCGCCGCCGCTCCTGCCCCGTAAGCCGGCAGGCTGGCCAGCAGCAGCATCACTGCCATCAGCGCCGCGGCCGCAGCCCGGAATCGCTTCATTTCCGAAGACCTCCCCATCGTTTCGCTTTCTCTCTCATTGTAAGATGCAACCGTTTTCATAGACGATGTGCGTTATTAGGGGAACAAGGTGCGATTCTACGAAAAGAGGAATAAATGGCTATCTCCGCATAGGAAGAGAAGCGGCATGGTATAATGGGGACTCTATCGGATTGCGCGATCCGTTCGTTTTCATTCGGCTTCAGGAAAGGATGGCGGCTTCAATGGTTGAGATTTCAGTCTGTCATTACGAGGCGTTCAGCACGATCCCGGGCAAGGGAAATCCGGCTGGTGTCGTGCTTGAAGGAGAGGGCTTGTCCGAGCATCAAATGCTGGCGGTCGCCTCCAGGGTCGGCTTCAACGAGACCGCGTTTGTGCTGCCGTCCGACCGGGCCGATCTGCGGATCCGGTACTTCACGCCAGGACATGAGGTGAATCTGTGCGGGCACGCGACGATGGCGACGCTGTGCGCGCTGACGGAGCAGGGGCGGATCGCGCCCGGCCGTTCCTTCGCCGTGGAGACCAAGGCAGGCATTCTCCCCATCCGGATCGAGCGAAGGAGCGACGGGTTTCTGGACATGACGATGAGGCAGGCCGAGCCGCGCTTCGTCCCTTTTGCAGGCTCCAGGGCCGATCTGGCGAAATCGATCGGGCTTGAGGAGTCGGATCTGGACGACGAGCTGCCCGTCGTGTTCGGGAACACCGGAATTTGGACGCTCATCGTGCCGGTCAAGCAGCTGGACGCCTTTCCCCGCATGGTTCCGCGAAACGAATGGTTCCCGGACATCCTGAAGGAAATGCCCCGTGCTTCCGTGCATCCCATCTGCTTGCAGACGTTCGGCTCCGGTGCGGATCTGCATGCCCGCCATTTCTCCTCCCCTTACTCCGGCACGGTCGAGGATCCCGTCACCGGCACGGCCTCGGGAGTCATGGGGGCATACTATGACGCGTATATCCGGCCCGGCGGACCTCTTCCGCTGCAGCTGGTCGTCGAGCAGGGACAGGAGATCGGACGCGACGGACGCGTGAACGTCGAGATCGGGGAAGAGGGCGTCAGCCGTTCCGTCCGCATCACCGGCACAGCCGTATTCGTCAAGGAATGGACGTTGAGCATCTGACAGCAAAAACCACCCTGGGAGTGATTAGAAATGGATACAAGCCTGTTCGACCAGCTCGACTTCGTGCGGAATCAGACGCTGGGTCGGCTGCAAGGAATCGACGAACAGTCGGCGGATGCGATTCCTCAAGGCTTCCGCAATTCCATCCGGTGGAATTCGGGCCATCTGTATGTTGTGCTGGAGCGGCTCGCGTTCCAGGCGATCGGCCTGCCCCAGCAGCTGCCGGACGGGTTCGTGGAGCAATACGAATATGGGACTTCGCCGTCGTCGATGCCGGAGTCCGCACAGGCTGCCACGATGGAGGAGCTCATTCGGCTTCTGCAGGACCAGCCAGACCGAGTCCGTGCCGGCCTTTCCGGCCGACTGCAGGAAAACGCGGCTCCTTACACCACCTCGACGGGATTCACCTTGTCCACCCCCGAGCAGTTCATCCGGCTAGCGTTGTATCATGAAGGCATGCATTTCGGCATCATCAAATCGTACCGGACTCTTCTCGGCCTGACTTGATTACCGGTCCAGCGGGAGCAGAAATGAACAGGCTGCGGGCCCCATAACCCGTTATGCTGGAAATGAAGGAGAGATCGGTTTGGATTGGCTGACGAGAATGAATCGGGCGCTGGACATCATTGAGAATAACCTCGGCGGGGAGCTGGAGCTTGGCGGACTGGCCAAGGAGGCTTGCTCCTCCCCCTTTCATTTCCAGAGAATGTTCAGCGCTCTGACGGGCTTCACGCTGGCGGAGTACATCCGCAGGCGCCGGCTGACGCTTGCCGCGCAGGAGCTTGCCCTGACGGACATCAAGGTCGTCGATGCCGCCTTGAAATACGGCTACGGAACGCCCGAAGCGTTCGCCAAGGCTTTTCGCAAAACCCACGGCGTCACGCCTTCCATGGCAAGACTGCCGGGCTCGCCGCTCGTCGCCTTTCCCAAGCTGAGCTTTCATCTATCGCTGAAGGGAGATGTGAAAATGAATTATCGCATCGAAAAGAAAGAAGCGTTCCATATTGCAGGAGCATCCATCGAGGTCGGCTGCGTCGACGGGGAGAACTTCCGCCGCATTCCGCTGTTCTGGCAGGAAAGCGCCTCCAACGGCACGATCCGCAAGATCGCTTCGCTCCAGCCTGACCGTCCCATTATGGGCGCATGCGTCGACTTCCGTCCGGACACCGATCGGTTCCGCTACATGATCGCGGTCGAAGTTCCCGCAGGAACGCTGGAGGCCGACAAGACGATCGACGGCGTGGACTTTGTGGAAAGAGAAGTTCCCGCCTCCACCTGGGCCGTCTTCACCGCCGTCGGACAGCTGCCGGATTCGATCCAGTCCGTCACCAAGCGGATCTACTCCGACTGGTTCCCTTCCTCCGGTTATGAACATGCGGGCACGGCTGATCTGGAGATCTACCTGGAAGACGGCGCGCCGGGCAAGGATTCCGTCAGCGAGATATGGGTTCCGCTGAAAAAAGCGGCGGACTGAAAGGGAAAGAACCCTTTCTCCTGAAATTCGGGAGAGAGGGTTCTTTTGTCATGCATCCGCACAGCGCTTCCGAATCTATTCGTCTTCCGGCAACGAAACGATGCCATCCGGCTGCGAAGCCAGCAGCCTCGCTTTGGATGGCCGCAGCAAATAGAAGCCGAGCGACAAACCGAACACGCTCATGACGAGCACCCCGGCAATGACCGTTGCCTGTACGGTGTACCCGTCGGCAGCCAAGCCGAACCCCGCTGTCGCCAGCATGACAAGGATCGCCTCGAAAAACCCGTTGACGCTTCCGACCCTCCCCATCATCGCGACTGGAATATGGTTCTGGTAGAACGTCGCAAAGCCCGTATTGGCGAACGCGAGAAAAAATGCCAGGATGAAGAAACCCGCAGCAGCGCCGGCAAAACCCGCCGAAAAAGCGTAGACGAGGTAGCCGAAGCTGACGCCAATCGCGCCGAAGCCGATCTGGGCGGAAGCCGCCAGCCTCTTGACGACGACGGCGTTGACGGACGCCCCGGCGATGATTCCGGCTCCCGCAATGCTGACCAGCAGGCCGTACCCGCTGTCGGATAATCCGAGCACCTTCTGCGCGAAGGCGGCCTCCAGCGAATCGACGGCCGTCGCCATGACGACCATGACAGCGCTGAACAGCAGGCAGACAATCAGGATGGCGGTGCGGCTTCGGTAAAATCCGAGGACATCCGACCAATCCTGCCTGATCATGTTCCGGTTCATGCGTACAGGCTGATCCGCAAACAACCCCTTCTCCAGATCGGGCATCAGCATCGTGACGACTGCCGAGAACAGCAATGCGGCGGCGTTGATGTAGATGGCCGACGTCGGCGAACCGGCGAGGAACAGCAGGCCGGCTGCCGCCGGACCGATCAGGAAAGCCCCCGATCCGATCAATCCGTTCAGCGAATTGAAGCGGGGCCTCTGCTCCGGCGGGATCAGCTTGGCGATGTAAGTCCCGGAGGCCGGCCCGAACAGAGAGCCTGCCATATGGATGAGAAATACGAGCCCGTAAATGTACGCGATGGAGTCGAGCAACGGCAGCAGGAAAATGAGGAAAGCCCTGACCCCATCAAGGCCGATCATCAGGCTTCGCTTGTTCATCCGGTCTATCAGGCTGCCGGACCAGGAGCTTACCGCCATGGCGGCGAGAGGACGAAGCAGGTACAGGATCGATACCGCCATAGCGGACTTCGTTGCATTCAGTACGATTACATTGAGGGCAATGAAATAAATCCAGCCGCTGATGTTCGCCACGCCGATGCCAAGCAGCAGGATGGCGGGATACTTCCATGCTTCCATACCTTTCATGCGGTTCAAGGCCGCATCTCCTCCTCGTTGTTGAATGGTTCCTTCCTTTTCTATCGTGCGAAAGCAAACAAAAAAATCCCACCCCCAAGACCTAGGTCTTGGGGGCGAGACTTGTCGTCGCGGTGCCACCCCAGTTGTGCCTCCATGTCGCCATGCAGGCCTCGTCGAGTACGGCAATCCCGGTAGGAAGGCTTATACTCCAGCTCTGTAACAGGAGCTCCCGTCACACCATCGCCCGCCGGGCAGGTTCCGATGTGAAGCTCGGAGGCTTGATTCGGCAAATCGCTATCTGCTCCTTCTCAGCTGCCGGAGCTCTCTGACCGGGCTGCGCCGCCTCTTCCTACCGGCTGCGCCTGCACGCGGGCCGCAAGGAAAGCAGCATGCTTTCTTGCGGAGATAACGGATCTGCTTACTCTTCTCTTCATCGCATTTGAGCCATTTTACCAGAAACAGGAGAGAATTGTAAACACCCTGTCACCGCGGCATGACCCGCTTGACGAATGGCAGGCCTATGTATGCTTCCGGCATGAAAATCGGTCTATTCTACAGCTGAAATACAGCTCAGCCCGAGCGGCGCTAAAGAGCGTTTCCCCAGAACTAGGCTCCCCCTGCCTGAATATATTAGCATGATCCGCTAAGGAAACGAACTATTGACCGCTGAGGGAGGTTTACGCCTGTGCCTATTAAAAATGGACTTCAATATAAAGAACGCCTGGATCGGAATCGGCCTGATATCCGGATCGCCGGACAGCAGGTACAAGGGAAAGTATCCGAGCATGCTGCGTTCAAAGGATTGATGGCGACCCAAGCCTCGATGTACGATATGCAGGCTGACGAATCGGCGAAGGCGAGAATGACGTTCGAGTCCCCCCTTTCGGGAGAACGCGTAGGACTTTCTTTCCTGCAGCCGAAAACAAAAAAAAGACCTCGCCGCCCGAAGAGAAATGATGCAGGCTTGGGCTTATGCCCATAACGGCTTCCTCGGCAGAGCCCCCGATTATATGAACACCGCACTGATGGCCTACTCGTCCGCTGCCGGAATTTTGGAGAAGGATTATCCTCAGTTCGCAGCCAACCTTAGAAATTACTACGTATATTGCCGGGAAAACGATATTACCCTATCTCATGTCTTCATCCAGCCCAAAGCCGCCCGCCTGTCCAATTTCCTCCTTGCACTGGAAGATCCTCCGGCAGCCAGAGTCATGGAGAAAAACAAGGACGGCATCATCGTCAGGGGAGCTTTCATGCTGGATACCCAGGGAGCGACCTCGGATGAAATTCTTGTCTATCCGGCCCCTTTCCCTACCTTCCATGAAGGAGAAAGCCCTTATTCCTTTTTCTTTGCCGTGCCAAGTTGCCTGCCAGGCATCCGCTTCGTGTGCCGGGAGAGCTTCGTGGGAGGAGAATCCGCCTACGACTATCCCCTCAGTTCCAGATATGAAGAAATGGATACCCTTGTTCTTTTCGAGGATGTTCTCGTTCCGTGGGACCGCGTCTTTCTATGCGGCGACGTGAGCATGGCTAACCGCCTTTCTGAGGAAAGCCGTTTTCACACTCATGCCGCCACCCAGGTCATGTGCAAGAACATCGCCAAGACGGAGTTCTTTCTCGGGGTGGCGGAAACGATGGCGGAGACGTCGGGCATCGACCAGAACGCCCACGTGGTGGAAATGGTGAGCGAGCTCCTCGTGATTTTGGAGACGCTCAAGTCGCTTCAGCTTGCTGCCGAGAACGGTGCCAAGCGCGACAAGTGGGGAAGCATGGTGCCGGACCCCAAGCCGCTGCTTGCCGCGAATGCTTATTTTCCCAAGGTGTATCCCCGCATGATCGAGATCATCCACCTGATCGGCTCGAGCAGCGTCATCATGATTCCCTCGGAAAAGGATTTTGACGGCAAGCTGGGCGATTCATTGCAGCGTTACCTCAAAGGCGTCGGATTGGATGCCAAAAATAATGTGCAGCTGTCCAGACTGGCCTGGGAGCTGAGCGTCAGCGCATTCGGGGGCAGACAGAGCGTTTATGAGAAGTTTTTCTTCGGAAATGCCGCTACGGTGACAAACCGTCTTTACAACGGATATGAAGGAAGAGAGAAATACAAGCAGCGCATCCTAGATTTCCTGTCGGAAAAATAGCGCCATGGCTTGCCCGCAAAAAAAAAGTCCCGCCTCAAGACGGCCGTCTTGAGGCGGGACTTTTGATTCGCGAAGCTTTACAGGCAAGGCTTCACTCCTTGATGCGGATTCAGCGCGCCATGGCTTGCCCGCTGCCGGGTGGCGGGCCGCTTAGAAGAACGTCCAGCTGCCGAACCACTTCAGGAAATGAACGGCATAATCCCGGCTGATCGTCTGTCCCGTCAGCACCGGATAGAACATCGCCATCAGCGCGGCGGCAGCGCCAAGGTAAGTCCATGTCGCGGCTTTGCCTTGCTTGGCGCCGATACGCTGCGGCAGCTGCAGCAGCACGTAGACGACACAGAGCAGCAGGAACGGCACGGTAGCGTAATAGTGATAGATGAAGGTCAGGCGCGGAATGCCGACCCACGGAAGATATTGGGACAGGAGCCCGATCGTGACGACCTGCATCGCCCGTTCTTTTCTTTTCCAGGCGGCGATGAAGGCGGCCGCGGCACAAGGAATGCCGGCCCACCAGAGCAGCGGATTGCCGAGCGACACGATGCTCGCGATCTGGCCCGGTTCCAGTCCGGAACCGGAATAATACCAGATCGGCCGGCGGATGATCGGCCACTCCCACCAGGTCGAGGCGAACGGATGGGTCGCCACCAGCTTGGAATGGTAATCGTACATGAACTTCTGGAACTCAATGACGTTTTTCAGGCCATGGCCCGGCCCGGGAACCCTCATGAACGGAATATACGTGAGGATGTAGATGACCCCGGGAACGAGGACGAAGAACAGCAGCCCCGCTCCGATCATGCCGGCGATGAAGCTCTTCTCGCTTGCGCGGCTCGGCGCGGCGTCTTCGCCCTTGCCGCCTGCCTGCTTCGCTTTTTTCTCCCTGCCGGGAACAGCTGCGGCACGGGAAGCCGCGAGATACCTTCTAACGAGCGAATAGAAGAAGATCGCCGCAAGGCCCGCTCCCGAATAGACGCCGACCCATTTGACCGAGGCTCCCAGCCCGAAGAAGATGCCGGCCAGGGCAAACGGCAGGAGCAGGCGGCGGAGCGGCGTTCCCGGCTCATTGCGCTGGAAGAACCGGTTCATGAAGTGGTAGCTCATGATGATGAACAAGACCGCATACGTATCGACGGTGCCGATTCTCGACTGCACGAGCGGCATGAAATCAAGGAAGATGAGCGCCGCCGCCAGCAGGCCGCCCTTGCGGGAGCGGAACAAGCCGCGTCCGAAAACGTACATGGCCGGGATCAGGAGCAGGCCGGCGATGCCGCCCATGACCCTCCAGCCGAACGGATTCATGCCGAACATCGCGATGCCCGCGGAAATGATGACTTTGCCGAGCGGCGGATGAGTCGTCTCGTACGGCTCGATCCGGTGCAGATGCTCATAGGCGGTACGCGAGTGATAGATTTCATCGAAGTACATGCTGTTGCGGTAGGAAGGCTTGTCCGGCACGAGCGCCTGCTCGTCGAACAGCGGCGAGCCGCCATCCGCAGCGAGAGCCAGCCTGGCGCCGTCCGGTCCGAACAATCCCGCCTCATAGACGACGGCGGTTCCGGTTCCGGTGATTCGTACGGCCTGAGCCGTCTGCCCCGCCAGCGGCACCGACTTCCACTGGAATACGGTGCCTCCGTCGAGCTTCTGCTCCACGGGAGCGTTCCAGGTCATGCCGTCGGGGGATACCGATACCTGAACGGTGCCGTCCCCGATGCCCGCATAGAGCAGCAGATGATCGACGGCCTGCGGGCCGCCCTGCACTTGCGCCGTGACATCGGATGCCGGCTGCCACGCCGTTTTGGGAGCTTTGGCATCGCCAAGCTGCCAGAACATCATGACCGCGTATACGGCGACGATGGCGAGCACAGGCCACCATTCCTTGCGCCATGGCAGAGAGGTTCTGTCCTCATACGGCTGCGGCCTGCGCTCCGCGCCTGAGATGCCGCTGCCCGCATGCGCCGCTTCCGGAAGGACGAAGGAGCCGCTTCCGGAAGCCGCAACGAGCGAACCGAGTCTCTTGCCCTGCCATGCCTGGACCGWCMAAWAYRGCGAGGCGAGCATATTCACACGAGTTTTATGAGCTAAACAAATCCCGGATTCTTATAAATCACAGACGAAGGGAGCAGAAAAAAAGAAAGAAGGATGACCATGGTGAATGAATGGATCGGCTCCGGCCCTTGGCAAGG
>NZ_CBRA020000109.1:0-30145 GCF_000469945.2 Paenibacillus sp. P22
GCGGCCGCCGCCAGGCCGCAGCGCAAGGAATGGGCCATGCCAAGGGAAGCATCGCGGCAGGGCACGACTTCCACCGCCGTCTTGCCGGCCGCTTCGCCGGACGCACCCGGCAGCCAGGAGCAGTCGTCGTCCTCCCGCACGACGACAAGCAGGCGCTGCAGCCCCGCGCCCGCCATCGCCCGAACGGCTGAAGCGCCCAGCGGCGTTCCATCCGGCAGAAGCTGCCGCAGCTTCGGGGCTCCCATCCGGCGGCTGAAGCCCGCGGCCAGACAGATTCCCATTATTTTCAGCGGACGACTCATGTCCTTCCCGGCTTAATCGGGCAGGCGAAGCCGGCTTCGCCTCCGGCAGCTCCGAGTCGACCCGCCTCCCGGTCTCGAGGAAGAGGGACAAGCGAACGCCGCGGACGAATGGGAGTCCTTGCTGCGGGCTTCTCCTCCCGCGCGGCCAGCCGCCGCACGGCGATCAGCTCGGCGACGACGCTGACCGCGATTTCTTCCGGACCGTCCGCCCCGATGTCGAGACCGACCGGCGCGTAGACGGGAGCAGCGGGCAGAAGGCCGTCAAGCAGCGCCGCCACCCGCCTGCGGGAGCCCAGAATCCCGATATATCGCAGCGGGCAGGGAGCGAGCAGCTCCAGCATCGCCCGATCCCGCTGAAGCTGATGGCTGCAGATGAACGCATAATCGGCAGGACCGACGTTCAGCTTCCGCACAATGGAGTCCGCCGTTCCGAGCGCCAGCTGCGCTCCCGGAAACCGCTCCGCCGTGCATAGCTCTTCCCGCCAGTCGGCCACGGCAAGGCGGAACCCTGCCGCTTCCGCCAGCCGCGCAACCGGAAGCGAATCGGCTCCGGCCCCGAAGACGATCAGGCGAGGGCGGGCATGAATCGGAAAGGAATAGATGCCGGCTCCGTCGTTCTCGACACCGCCGGAAAAGCTCGATGCTTCCAGCAGCCGGTATTCGATCGCCCGTCCTGCCGAGCCCAGCACCCGCTCCAAATGCACGGCGGTCTCGCCGTCATGAGCCGCAGCCCTTCGGATGCAGGAGGCCAGCTCCCCTTCCACCCTTTCCAGGAGGACCGTCACCGTTCCGCCGCAGCCGATCGCCTCGCCCCACAGCAAGTCGTCGGGCGATTCCATTTCGTACCGCACCGTTGCCCAAGCCGGCTCGGGGGGCGGAGAGCCCATATCCAGCAAAGCCTCGGCCCTCGCCTCGAGATCGGCTTCCAGGCAGCCGGGGCTGAGGCTGCCGCGCTTCCAGCCGCCGCGGCCCAGCAGCATGCAGCTCCCGGCTTGCGGTAGGAATGTCCATTTACCTCCACAATCGTCGCCAGGACGGCCGGCCGCTCGCCATCCCAGGATGAAAACACCCGATGCGCATCCATGAGCATCCCTCCTTATCGTCCTGCCCGACGGCCGTTCCACGCGGAACGCTCGCGGTTGATCCCCTCTTTATTTCCTTCCGGCCGTTCGCAGCGCCGCAGCCGGCTCCTCCGCTTTCGCCGACATGCCTCGCAGCTGGAAAGCCAGCTTCAGCCGCAGCAGATCGTCCGTCTTCTTGAGATCGACCTCCAGCAGCTCGCTGATCTTATCCATCCGGTAGGAAGCCGTATTCCGGTGGATGTAGAGCTTCTTGGCCGTCTCGCTCAGCTGGCCGTCGTTGTCGAGGTAAACCTCCAGCGTCCGCAGCATCTCCTGCCTGTATTCCGGCTCTTTGCGCAGCAATCCCCCCAGCACCCGGTCGCAAAAGGCCGCCATCCTCTCTTTCGGGCAATGCTCGAACAGATAGGCGAGCTCCAGCTTCCGGTAGGGCACGACCGGATCCGGCACTCCCCATTCGGCGGCGAGCCGCAGCGTCTCCTTGAGCTCCATCCACGCCGAAGCGAGAGACTGCTCTCCGCTCCTGCGCCCGCCGATGGCCGCTCTTGCGACACAGCCGGCCGACTTGCGCAGATTGCCGGAGCATGACGCGAGATGCTCCGCCAGCTCATCGGCTCCGGCTCCATCGGGAAACAGCGACAGGACGCCCTCCTCCATATCCAGATGAAGGGCTCCTAGTGCCGACAGGACGGGATGGCTCCCGTATTCCTGGCGGATCCTCTCCATTCTGGCGCTGCGCCCCGCAGCGTCGGAAGTGCCGCCCGGCGAGGTCAGAACCGGGATGTACGCTCCTTTCAGCACGGAATTGCCGGAGCTCTCTCCGTAGGCGGCGAGCTCGGCGGGAGGCAATGCGCCGGCAAGACAGGCCCGGATCTGGTCCTCGTACTGCCTGCTGCGATTGTCCGCGGACTGAATTCGCGCTTCCATCTGATAGGCGATCAGCTCCGCCGCCTGATGGAACAGCCCTTCCTCCAGCGTCGTGAAGAGAGGCTCGCCCGTGACAAAGCAGGCGTATCCCGCCGGCTTCGCTCCGCTGAGGAGAGGCACGCGGTAGCATTGCCAGCCTTCCCCCTTCACCCAGGGATGCCGCCCCGTCCATGGCCATGCCCGCAGAAGGCTCTCTTCCGGCACGCCGCTGTTGTTGAACAGAGCTCTTCCTTCCGCGCTGACGACCGCGAGAGGATAGCCGACAACGCCGCTGATTTCCTCGAACAGCTGGAGAATGGGATCGCTTTGGAGGGCGAAGCGCATGAGCCGCTTCTGCTTTTCCATCGCGGCCTGCAGAGCTTTTGTGCTCCGCTGCATTTCGGCTCTGTAGAGCCCGTTCATTTGATCGGAGAAAGTGAATTCGTACGGAAGCTGAATGAGGGGAAAGCCAAGCTTGTCGGCCATGAGGATAAGCGCAGGAGGGATCTGCTCCCAGAATCGGCCCAGCTTGATGCCGAGTCCGGAAGAGCCTCTGCGGTTCAGCTGCTCCAGCAGCCCCGCTCCGCCCTGAGGGTCGTCCTTGATCAGATAGCCTGTCGTGAACAGCATCTCGCCGTCCTTGATCCAGTCCCAGATATCGGGAGCGTCCATGACATTGACGGATTTGACGATGCGGTTTTTCCCGGCTGCTCCCGCAACGAGCTTTCCTTCCGACAGGGGATAGACGGACAGCGCATCTTCGACGGTCAAATGCATTGAGGTTCCTCCTCGCGCTGGCTTGATCTTTCTTTATGTTAGGTTATCTACCATTATAAATTGAGATCATCCATCCAACAATCCTTTTTTGTTTATCCCACCGTCGTCTCTCTATATATCTAACATAAAACTCACATAAATGAATGATAACTTTCCTTTTGCTCTTTCCTTTGCCCTTTCAACTTTCTTTTCCTTTCAACTTTCTTTCCCTCTCCCCTTCGGCTTTTCCCTTTTCCTTGCGGTTCTCTTGCCTTGAACTCCAGACTTTCGCTCATCGCGAAATTTCGGGTATAGCCGCAGAGCATGGCCAGCTATAGCTTATAAGCCTTAGTCTATATCCGAGCAATCATGTTATGTTTCGTTTAAGGCAAGATCAGGAACGCCGCACATTTATTTTCGGGAGGATACGGAATGAACGCGATCAGCAGCAGCTTGGGCTACCCCAACATCGGGAACAAGCGGGAATGGAAGCAAGCGCTGGAGGCATTTTGGGCCGGCAAAATCGAAGAGGGAGAATTTCTCTCCCGCATGGAAGAAATCCGGATCGGCCGCCTGCGCCGCCAATCGGAGGCAGGAATCGGTCTCGTGCCGGTAGGCGACTTCACTTTCTACGACCGGGTGCTCGACACGTCGGCCATGTTCGGCCTTATTCCGGCACGCTTCGGCTATCATGACGGCCCTGTGACGAACGATCTGTATTTTGCCATGGCCCGCGGCCGAAAAGACGCTACCGCTTGCGAGATGACAAAGTGGTTCAATACAAACTATCACTATATTGTCCCCGAGCTTCAGCATGCGGAAGCCAAGCTGGTGCGCAACTACCCGCTTGAGGCTTATCTCGAAGCGAAGGAAAAGCTCGGCCTGCAAGCCAAGCCGGTGCTGATCGGTCCCTTCACTTTCCTCAAGCTGTCCAAAGGCTACACGGCCGGCGAGTTCGACGGCTGGATCGCCAAGCTGGTCCCTCTCTATGGCCGCGTGCTCGCGGAGCTTCGCGATGCCGGGGCCGAATGGGTGCAGATCGACGAGCCGTCCGTCACGGGCGAGCTCGAAGCGGCGGATTGGAAGCGGCTGGAGACCATCTACAGCGAGCTCGCCGCCGCCGCTCCGGAGCTGAAGCTGATGCTCCAAACCTACTTCGATGCTCCTGCCGACTATGCCGCTCTTACCGCGCTTCCGGTCGCCGGCATCGGCCTGGACTTCGTCCATGACCGCGGCGTCAATCTGCAAGCTCTCCTCTCCGGCGGCTATCCGTCCGGACGCGTACTCGGAGCGGGCATCATCGACGGACGCGGCATCTGGAGAACCGATCTGGCCAAGGCGCTGGCGCTCGTGGAGAAGATCGCTTCCGTGGTCCCTGCCGATCGTCTCCATATCCAGCCTTCGTGCAGCCTGCTGCATGTGCCCGTCAGCCTCAGCGGCGAAACCGGCCTTCCGGAAGCCTGCGGGGAGCTCTCGCCGGCGCGGATGAAAAGCTGGAGGAGCTGACGCTTCTGACCGCTGCAGCCGCCTTCGGCACCGCCGGGCTTGGCGATCCGCAGCTTGCCGGCGCAGAGCGCATCCGGGACGGCCTGGCCGCCAACCGCGCGGCGCTCGAAGCTCTCGAAGCCCTGCCGGAGCGCCATAACGCCGCCGTGCGCGAAGAAGCGAAGCGGCTTGCGGCTGCACGCACGTTCCGTTCCAGCAGCTTCTCCGACCGCCGGCCGGTCCAGCAGAAGAAATGGCAGCTGCCCTTCCTGCCCACGACGACGATCGGCAGCTTCCCGCAGACGGCCGAAGTCCGTTCCGCCCGGGCGCGTTGGCGCAAAGGCGAGCTGCCTGATGATGCCTATGAGGCCTTCATCCGCGAAGAAATCGCCAAGTGGATCTCTGTGCAGGAGAACATCGGCATCGACGTGCTCGTTCACGGCGAATTCGAGCGTACGGACATGGTCGAATTTTTCGGCGAGAAGCTGGAAGGCTTCGCTTTCACCCGGGGCGGTTGGGTCCAATCGTACGGCTCCCGCTGCGTGAAGCCGCCCGTCATCTACGGCGATGTCCAGCTGACGAAGCCGATGACGGTCAAGGAAACCGTCTACGCCCAGTCTCTGACGAGCCATCCGGTCAAAGGCATGCTTACGGGTCCGGTTACGATTCTCAATTGGTCGTTTGTCCGCCACGACTTGCCGCGCACGGAGGTCGCCTTCCAGATCGCCCTGGCGCTGCGCAAGGAAGTCGAAGCTCTGGAATCGGCAGGCATCGGCATGATTCAGGTGGATGAGCCCGCCCTGCGCGAAGGCCTTCCTCTGAAGAAAAGCCTTTGGCCGGAAGAGCTCGAAGCGGCCGTGGACGCTTTCCGCCTCGTCACGACGGGAGTCCAGGACGAAACGCAGATCCATACGCATATGTGCTACTGCGAATTCTCGGATATCATCGACACGATCCGCGATCTCGACGCCGACGTCATCTCGATCGAAACGTCGCGCTCGCATGGAGAGCTCATCCAGAGCTTCGAGGAGAACACGTACGGCAAGGGAATCGGACTCGGCGTCTACGACATCCATAGCCCTCGGGTTCCTTCCACGGAAGAGATGATCGCCATGATCGAGCGCTCGCTCCGCAACCTTGATCCGGAGCTGTTCTGGATCAATCCGGATTGCGGCCTCAAAACGCGGGGACGCGAGGAAACGGAAGCTTCGCTTGCCCATATGGTGGCCGCCGCCCGTGAAGTTCGCGCTCGCCGCTCCGCAATACAACAGGCATAATCACCCATTTTTGGTTGGGCAGTCATGCTTTCCGCTCCAAATAAAGAAGCTCTTTTCCATTCTCCGCTAGCAGAGAAGGAAAAAAGCTTCTTTTTTGTTCTCAATTCGAATAAGTTAAAATCGGTAATTCAAAAATAAATTTTACGAATGTTGATATAAATAGTGCAAATTTCCCGATTTCTTTCCGATATAAGAGTTAATTAGGTCAATGGACTTACATATACAGGAGAGGGAGTTTGCTATGAGCATTACCAGCACGTATGACAAAGCCACGCATCGGATTCAAAGCAATCTGGAAACGCTGATCCGCCAGTATTTCATCGATGAATCGACCAACACGCTTCTCCCCATCCGGTCCTACACCGAGCTGAGCAGCGAAACCAAACGCCTGTACAAACCACTCACCAAAGGCGCTCTCGCCCGCCTGGCCGGGGTTCGCCCCAATGTCATCACCGAAATCTGCCATCTGCAGCGCGGAACGCTCAACATCTACCATCTCAGTTCCATCGCGGAAGCGCTTAAGATCAAGGATATCAATGAAATCATCGAGCTGAAATAACATTCACGCCCCCCCCAAAAAAAGCTCCAAGCCGTTGCTTGCAATCGGCTTGGAGCTTTTTTGGGTTTGTCCAGCCACGTACAGCACAGCCGCAGCCTATGGAGCTGCTGCCGCTGCTTTTTCGGACAGTAGCCCCTTCCGTATGGAGGCAGTCTGCTCTGCTTGAGGCTTTTCCTGCTTCGCTGCCATTGGAGACTCAAGCAACAAAGACGGTTCCGGCGAGTCGGGCCGCATTCGTGCACAAAAAAACTGCCCTCAAGCTTATGCGCTTGGGGGCAGCTGGCAGGCAGCTTGAACGCAGCTTCAAAACCTGCCGGTCCGTGTTTAGAAATTGAAGGTAAAGTCCTCATCGCGAAGCGGCTCGACGTTGAGGGTCCGCACATAGCCGTTGCCCTTCTTGGAGAAGAAGTCATGCTGCTTCGTGCGGGTGCTGATGCCGTTGAACACGATCGGATTGACATCCTCTTCCTCGAAGAGCGGCTCGAGGCCGAGGTTCATCATCGCTTTGTTGGCGTTGTAGCGGACAAAGGTCTTGACCTCGTCCTGAAGTCCGATGCCGCTGTACAGCTCATCCGTGTAGCGGTCCTCGTTCTCGTGCAGCGTCGTCAGGAGAGTCCGCAGCTCCTGCAGCGTCTCCGCCTGCTCCTGCTCGCTGAGGGAGGCATGGACCTCCTGGGCCAGCACGCCGACGTAGAGGCCATGAATGCTCTCGTCGCGCAGAATCAGATCGATGATCTCGCCGCTGCTCGTCATCTTGCCTTGACCGGCCAGATAGAGCGGATAGAAGAAGCCGCTGTAGAACAGGTAGCTCTCCAGCAGGACCGATGCCGCCATAGCCATATACAGCGAGCGAGGCGAGTCGATGTTGCGGTAGTAAGCCGAGATGACCGAGGCTTTCTTCTGCAGCAAAGGATGCTTCTCCACCCATTTGAATACCGCGTCGATCTCTTCCGTGGAAGCCAGCGTCGTGAAGATGCTGCTGTAGGACTTCGCATGGATCTGCTCCATCATGCCCATGAATCCGAGCACCGCCTTGCGCTGAAGGCCGTCTACATGCTCCACGAGGCTCGGCATGCCGACTCCTCCCTGAACGGTATCGAGCAGGGTGAGGCCTCCGAGCACCTTCATGTAGGTGTCTCTCTCCTGGTCGTTCAGGTACATCCAGCTCATTTTGTCGTCGGAGAGCGGAATTTCCTCGTCCGTCCAGAACTGCATGAGGTTCTGGCTCCAGAAGGTTGCGGTGTAGTCGTCGTCCGGACGGTTCCAGTTGACGGCGCGCAGCGGAGCGGAAGCGGCGGCTTCCGTGTTCAGGCCAGAGGCAGAAGGCGTATCCTGCGTAGCGAGATCGATCGGTTTCATGGGGTTTCCTCCTTGTATATCGCGGCTCGGCGGCCTTAAGTAACGAGAGCCGCATCAATGCGGCTCTCGGTGATGGTCATGGAAAGATCAAACGGCGCAGCTGACGCACTCTTCCACCCCAAGGCGGTTCGTGCGGGTATAGTAGAGCGACTTGAGCCCTTTGTGCGCTGCGTACAGGTAGTAGCGGGCAAGCTCGCGCGTCGTTACGCTGCTGTTGACGTGAAGCACGGCGGAGATGCCCTGGTCGATATGCTCCTGGATCTCGGCGATCAGATCGATGACCTTGAACTGATCCATCGCATAGGCGGATTTGTAATAGAAGAAATTGTCCAGAGACAGGAACGGCATCGGATAGTAGGTCGTCGAGTTCGCGTAGGTGCGGGTCTCGATCGGCTCTACGATCGGCATGACGCTGGAAGTCGCATTTTGCACGTACGAGATGCTCTGCGTCGGCGCGATCGCCAGACGGTAGGCATGGTACAGGCCTTGGCGCGCTACCTTCTCCTTGAGCTCCGCCCAGTCTGCCGGGGACGGAATCGCTATTCCCTCGAACAGCTCCTTGACGCGGGCCGTTGTCGGACGGTAGTCGGTAGCGAGGTACCGGTCGAAGTATGTGCCCTTCGCATATTCGGAACGCTCGTAGTCGCGGAAGCGCTCGTTCTTCTCCGCGGCGATGTCGGAGCTCTTCTCGATGGAATAGAAATTCATCATCATGAAGAACGTGCGGACGAAGTCTTTGGCTTCCGGGCTTTCGTAGGCGATCTTGTTCTTCGCCAGATACCCGTGCAGGTTCATCGCGCCGAGGCCGACCGAGTGCATTTCTTCGTTGGCCTTCACGACGCCCGGCGCATTGGAGACGCGGGTCATGTCGCTGACGGAAGTCAGGCCGGCCATTCCCTCGTGCACCGTTTCGCGGATTTTGCGGTGCTGCATCACGTTGGCGATGTTCATCGAAGCCAGGTTGCAGCTGATGTCGCGGCGGATCGTGTCCGCTTCGCCGAAGTCGCCGATCTCGGACGTCTCCTGCAGCTGGTAAATCTCCGTGCACAGGTTGGACATCTTGATGGAGCCGATATCCTTCAGAGCATGGTTACGGTTCGCGTTGCTCTTGTTCATAATATACGGATAGCCGGATTCCAGCTGGATCGTGGCGATCTTCACGAGCATGTCGCGGGCGCTCATGATCAGCTTCTTTTTGACGGCCGGGTTGGCCATCAGCTCGTCGTACATCTCATCCATATCGAGATCGTCGAGATGGGAGCCGTAAGCCTTGAAGACGGAATACGGGGCGAAAGCATGCAGCGGCTTGTTCTCTTCGGCCAGCTTATAGAACTTGTTCGGCACGATCAGGCCGATCGACAGCGTCTTCAGGCGGGTTTTCTCGTCGGCGTTGATCTTCTTGCTGTCGAGGAACTCCATGATGTCCCAACCGAAGATGTTGTAGTAGGCCGCTCCCGATCCTTTGCGCTGTCCCATCTGATCGGCATAGGAGAAGGCATCCTCCATCAGCTTGAGCACCGGCATGATGCCCTTCGCCGCGCCCTCCACGCCTTTGATCGGCTCGCCGCGTCCGCGCAGCTTGGACAGGTTGACGGCGACGCCGCCGCCGATCTTCGACAGCTGCATGCAGGTCGAGAGGTTGTAGTTGATGGAGTTCAAGGAATCGTCCATCTCCAGCAGGAAGCAGCTGACCATCTCGCCGCGGCGGCTCTTGCCGGCGTTGAGGAAGGTCGGAGTCGCCGGCTGCAGGCGCTGCTCCATCATGGATACCGCCAGCGACTTGGCCAGCTCCGCGTCGCCGCGGCCCAGATGCAGAGCCGTGACCGCTACCCGGTCCGGATAATGCTCCAGGAACTGCGAGCGGTCGTTGCTGCGCATCGCGTAGTCCGTGTAGAACTTGGAGGCCGCCATATAGGAAGGGAATTCGAACTCCAGGCTGTGCGCCAGCTCGAATACGGCAACCGCTTCTTCTTCCGTATAATGGTTGTACAGATTCTCGTAATAGTCGTTCGCGATCAGATAATCGATCTTGTCCTTATGGCTTGCGAAGACAGGGCTCTTGGCCCGCGCTTCTTCCATGAATGCCGCTACGGCCTCCCGATCCTTCTCCAGCTTGAAGAATCCGTCCGCTCCGCGCTTCATAATCTCGTTGTTCAGCTCAATATGCCGCAAGGGGCTGCACCTCCCGCATGAATTGTTCGACGTCCCGCGTCGTGCCCGATAGCTCGAATTTGCAAATGACCGGCACCTCGTATTGCTCGGACAGCATATCCGCGCTGCCCGCGAAGTTGGGTCCCCAGTTGCGGTTGCCGCTGGCCGACACGCCTCGAAGATAGGAACCGCTGCGCTGCAGGAACGCATCCACGGCAGGCGGCACCTGGCCGAAGCCGGTCGTATAGGTCACGAGGACGAACGGCTCCTCCAAGGTTGTGGAATCGTCGATTTTCACGGCCGGGAATCCCAGCTTGCTGACGAATCTCTTCACATTGCCGGTACGCGAGGCGTAAGCGATCAGCATGGCGGTTCACTCCTTCAAAAAAATGTGTGGCAACTAGATGTTGTGTCTCGAACCGGAACGGGGTATAAGGAGCCCGCGCTGCCGATTACTGTCGAAAAGACAATAAAAAGGACCTGCTTGGAGGTTGTTGCTCTTGCTGCCGCTCCATCAGGCTGTGTCCGGTGTGTATGGTCGTGTTGTCTGATCCTGTCTGTGTCTGGCCGCGGAAGCTGCCTTCCGCAAGCAAATCGCTCGGCCCGGACTCCCGTTCGGGGCGGCGGCCGAAACGCTGCCGATGGCCCTCTCCGCAAGCATGGCCCGGGGTGGCCGGGCCATGCTGCGGAGTATCCGGAAGAAGCATATATTGGGTCTTGACAGCTTGTCCGCTTCATGCTTCAAACTGCTATATGTAGGTCTAGGTGTTAAATTTAACACCATATATTGTGGCTGTCAAGCCGTTGACACGTATATACCCTTATGCCGGCGAATTGAAAACACCACCCCGAAAATGGACTTATTCACAGCTGTTGATAAGAACCGAAAGAGCCCTGGGAAAGTGTCCCCGGGCTCTTGTTCAGGTAATTATCCACAAGATTCTGCACGCTTAGACAGGAAGATCGGGCTTGTCGGACGGAGAATTTTTTTTTGCTTTCTCCCCTCCATTTCCGAACCCTCGGGCTCTTGGCCGCCCGGCTGGCCAGGAAGACGATGCCGAGAACGGCGAGAAAGATAAAATACGACAAGATCAGCACCCGAAGATCCGCATCGGGAAAAATCAGCGAAGAGCTGATGATGCCGAACATCCATATATGGGATAGGTTTCCGACGAGGGACGACCACAGATAGGGGCCGAATTTGACCGGGGCGACGGCAGACATGAACGAAATCAGGTTGTTCGGCATGATGGGAATCGTACGAAGCAGGATGACCAGCCAGGCTCCGTATTGATCCAGGCTGCCCTGCCACCGCTCGTAGCGGTCCATCCGCGCCTGGAAGCGCCGCTGGACCTTGCCGTAGAAGAAAAAGCGGAACAGCAAGTACACGACGAGCGCGGATACCGTGCCGGCGACCCAGCTCGCCGCGAGTCCTCCTGCAATGCCCAGGATGGAGATATGCAGCATGATGATCGTGGCGAAGGGAAAGACGCCGAACAGTCCTTGGATAATAGCTAGGGGGATCGTCAGAAGCAGGATATACGGCCCATCCAGGCCGCTGGCCGTGACCAGGGCGTCTATCCACCCGTTCAATCGATCGAACATGCTCTCACCGCTTCTTTATCGAATTAAGGGGTCCTTTAATATAGTACTTAACATTTTACGTTATGACACGCGCAAAAACAAAGTCATCCTCTGGCAAGCATGGCAGTTTGAAGACCGGCTTTCCATAGCGTGCCATGATTGCGCTTCCATCGTTGGAGACGATGGCCGACATCGGAAAGTGTGCCGAATCCCCCTCTCGGAATGATGATACGCTGAATCTATTCCGGATGGCGTTCTCGCCCTGCGAGGGGGAAAAGTAAATGTTGTCGCATGAATATTTTGCGGATACACTAGCGAAACAGAAGAAAATGGAAATCAGCACCATGCTGGACAGGGAGCTGCTTGCGGCCCAAGCATGCCCGCAGAGCAGGAGCAGGCTCCGCCGCCTGCTGGCCTTCGCCGCGAACATGCTTCCGGCGCTCGGCAGAACGGCGCAGAAGAAGAACCCCAATTGAAACGGCGGTGTCAGGATGGAGCTCAATTATTTGCGCACGTTTATCGAGGTGGCACGATGCAACAGCTTCACCAAGGCCGCGGAGCAGCTGGGCTATGCCCAGTCCAGCGTCACGCAGCAGATCCAGAAGCTGGAGCTGGAGTACAACGCCAGCCTGTTCGAGCGCTACGGCAGGCATATGAAGCTCACCTCCGCGGGAGAGCAGCTGTTCGACCGTTTCGAAATTCTCGCCTTGTACGACAGCTCCAAGGAGCTCGTATCCGGACAGATGAAGGGCAGCCTCGTCATCGGCACCATTGAGTCCATGATCGCCTATTTCCTCCCCCCTGTCATCCAGAAGTTCCGGCGCGCCTATCCGGACATCACCATTCAAGTTCGGCCGGTTGTCGAAGAATGCATCATCCCGAAGGTTCGATACGGCGACCTGGATATCGGATTGTTCCTCGGCAAGCCGGTAAGCGAAGACGGCCTTCATACCGCCGTCCTGAGAGAGGAGCCGCTTGTGTTCGTAGCGGAACCCTGCCACCCCATCTTCCAGGACGCGGAGCGCGGGCTGGCCTGCTTCGAGAACTTCTCGTACGTCGCCACCGAGCAAGGCTGTGTCTACCGTTCCGCCTTCGAGGCGCTGCTGGCGCGGCACGGGATCGAGTATCGGATCCATCATGAGTTCGGCAGCCTCGAAGCGATCAAGCAGTGCGTCGGATTCGGTCTCGGCGTCGGCCTGCTGCCCCGCATCACGGTAGAGCGCGAGCTTGCGCTCGGCATCCTCAAGGAACTTCCGTTCAGCCATCCCGACATCTCCATGTCCAACCAGTATCTGTATCATAAGCGCAAATGGCTCAACCCCGCTTTGCAGCATTTCATCAAGCTGCTTGAGGCCGCGATCTCCCGAGAGGCAGGAGCTCCCGAGGACGAGGCGGTCCTTCATTGAGCTCTGCCGTCGCGGAGATCTCAGAAGCGGGAGAGCAGCGCAAAAAGACAAGAATCGGGAATTCCCCGCATCCTTGTCTTTTTTGTGTCCCGTGCATACCTGCCTTTGGAACGCGATCAACCGATTGCCGGCTCCGCTTCGATAACCAGCCATTCCGGACTCCGGAAGACTGGTCGGCGCTGCATGACGATTAAGGATGGCTCAACGCCGCTTCAGCTGCCGTCAACGTGGCCAGATTCGTAACCTGGCCCTTTTGCTCCTCGTTCAAAAGATCATAGGCAGCCCGTGCGATTTCAACGAAGTAAGCTTCCGAGTTGAAGACGGATATTTGCTTGATTAGAGTGATGACTACTTTAGGCGTCACATGAATGGCGACCGGATAATCATTGAAGTTGAATCCGATGGGGTTCAACTTCTCGTCGTACATGACAACGATTTTCGTGATTGTTCTCTTGCGGGCGTCGGAATTATAGGTAACGATACCGCGAGAACTATCGACATCAGAATAGAAGACGTCTTGAACGGCCGTTTGTACCGTTATTCCTTGACCTTCAAAAGGACTCTGGATATACGAAACATAACGGACATTCATGCCCATAGCAGCGGGATTTGCCTTTAATCCAGTAGCTGAAACGAATGAAAATCCCACATTTTGCATCATTTCCAGGTCTCCATTGGGATTGTCGGTCGCAATCAGGAATTGGTTTCCAGGAATGAAATTCAAGGGAGTGAAGTCATACTTCGCTTCTATTCTCGGGGATTCGGCTTGCCCATCCTTGGCAATCGAAACCCAAATGCTTCCTTTCTCCCCTTGGAGATCCCTGTTCCAAAGCTTTGTCGAGAACGCTCTTATATCGCTGTATCCTCTTCCTTGAACAAGCGGCTCAACCGCTTCCGGGCTTGAATAAACCTTTACCACCGTATCTGCCCCAGCGCCGATGACGGAAAAATATCCAGCAGCCGTAAAGCCAAGCCGGTAAGATGGAGCGAGCAGGAAGGAATAACTAATGAGATCACCCGTCTTCGAACTTACATCAAATCGAACCGTACTCATGAATCTGCTGTCGAAATTAAATTCAAAGGATCCATTGTTGAGCTTTGCTTTTACCTGCTTGTCCTGAACCATGCCTTCCGTTTGAGCATGGATGGAAACTTTTTCTGCATTAAAGTCAAAATTGAACTTTACGGAAGTCGCCGAGCCTGCTATCCCGCCCGAAGCGACATATACCTGTGTCATCGGATCAAAAGGCTTATCGAGCGTCATTCCTTCCACAGTCAAGCCTTTGATGACGTCGCCTATCTGTTCAGGCTGTTTCAGCCTGGCTATCGCAGCTTCGGCGGAGAGCAGGTCCGCCGAATTCGTCACCAAAGCCTGCTCCGCTTGACTGAGCCTGTTGTAAGCGGCTCGGGCGTCGATGACCAAGCTCTCGAAATCCAATGTCACAGGCACCGGAATCCGTTTGATCATCTCGCGGACAACAGCCGGATTGACTGCCGTCTTGACATGCAGCGGAACAACGGCAAAGCCTACCACATGATAGGAAGCATCGTAGAAAAAGACCTTGAAGTACGTATCAAAATCGCTCGGAGCGTATCCCCAGTCCCAATAAATCTCCGTGAAAGGAGTATTAATTTTTCGGAGGGCGCCATCCGTCGCCAAATAGCGTTTGCCCTCCTCGCGGGTGGCATGCTGCCCGGGATCGGCTCTCCAGCTGCCGGCTGCCGCGTAGACAGCACCCGCAACGCCGAGAGGCTGTCCGTCAAAGCTCAACCGGATGGAATAGTTGCCGTCAAGATGTCTGTCTTTCATTTCCGCATCGGTCAATTGAGAGGCCGTCAGACCAGCGGCGGAGTTCGGCTCCAAAGGATAGAAATTGTAGGAGCAAGCCTCCTTCTCCCCCCCATTGAGGCTCAGCCAGACCGTTCCTTCCATGCTGGTGCTTGCCCTTAGAGAAACGGAATCGTTAGTGGCCACTTGTGCATCGTATGCCGTCTCATCCGATTTATTCAGGAACAGGCTTACGCGATCGCCTGCTTTAAGCCCACTGATGTCGAATAAGCCCGGACTGACGGTCGTCTTCTCCGCAAGCGTACGCTCGTAGGTAACGAGAATTGTATAGCCTCCAAGGCTCTCTCCGTCCAGACCAGCCATGCCGACATAGACATAATTGGCTTGGCGCGCAGCTTGAACATAAGTGAACGAGCCGTTTTTCAGAGCCGCCTTGGGAGCTACCTCTTCTCCATATACCGTCTGAACTTCTACGCTCACCTTCAGATCGCCGGAAGCGGCGGCGTTCACTTGCAGCGGTCCGGCTGCATAGCTAAGAGGAAGGACGACCTTGTACTCATGCTCTTTCGGATCGAATCCTGTCTTGCCGCTGTCTCCCCACCAAGCAAGGGGATAACCGCTGATGGACAAGGAAGAAAGAGCGGCCTGCTGCCCGGGAAACCATGGCGGCGGAGTTGTCGTCGGCTGGACGGTCGGCGCCACCGTTGGCGGAGGGCTCAGCGTTGGCGCTATAGTCGGCGCTGGCGTCAGTGTAGGTGCGACGGACGGTGTCGCCGTAGGTGCTGGACTCAGGCTCGGCGCAACAGTCGCCGTCGGCGTTGGGCTCGGCGTCGGCGCAACAGTCGCCGTAGGCGCTGGCGTCGCTGAGGGCACCGGGACCGGGAAGAAGCCTCCCCCGCCGACGATCGGCGCGCTGCTCGGCGATGGGGTTGGGACACCGGCTCCGCTCAAGGCTTGAGGCGCCGTCTCGAACTTGGACGCCGAAGCTCCCGTTCCAAGCAGGGCATCCTTGATAACGCCTGTTCCACTCGCTTCAATAGGAGCATCCAGAACAAGCTTGCGGACCGTCGTCCCGGCGCTCAGTTCAAGAAGCGAGCCTGCCGTAGTCGAACGGAAGGTCAGCTCATCCAGAACGGTGCCGCCGCTTGCGGCGATCCGTACCGGAGAGCCCTTCTTCTCGACGAAGACGCGGAAAAGCGTTCCGTTCTGGATATGGACGGAGTGAAGGCCGCCTCCGCGCACATACGTCGTTCCCTTGACGGCGACTCCGGCAAGGAAGACGTCGCCCTCGCCGATGCCCTCGCCAAGGACAAGGTCTCCTTCGACAACGGTATTCCGGATCGTGACGCCGGGGGCCGTGACCGACACGTCTCCTTTGAGCGTGCGCGATCCCGCCAGCGGACCGAAGACGCCTTCGCTGCTGTAGAGCGTGCCTTTTGCCGCCTCGGCAGCCTGCGCGGCTTTGCCGATCGCGACGATGGCTTCAGCTCTCGTCAGATGGCCTCCAGGACGGAACGTGCCATCCTTGTAGCCGTTCAGCACGCCTTGAGATACGAGAGACGCGACTGCCGCCCGGCTCCAGGAAGCCAGCTTGTCCGCATCCGCGAATGCCGCCGGAGCTTCCGCGCCGCCTTTGCTGCCGGATGCGCTCGCCAGCATGACCGCCGCTTCTTGACGAGTGACCTTGGCGGACGGACGGAACGTGCCGTCCTCATAACCGCCCGCATAACCGGCGTAAACGGCTGTCGCCACCGTGGAATATTCCCAGCTGCCCGGCTTGATATCCTTGAAACCGGCTGCCGAAGCGCCCTGAAGGCCGAACGCCCGGTTGATCAGAGCGGCGAGCTCGCTGCGCTTGACCGGATCGTTGGGATGCACGCTTCCGTCGTCATACCCTTTCAGCTTGCCTTCCGCCAGCCATTTTTCCAGCTCGCTCTGGGCCCAGTGCCCCTGGATATCGCTCGCCCTCGAAGCCGAAGGCGCCGATGCCGCGGCTGTCGTGCCGGCGCTTGTCCCGCTGGCGAATCCGCTCGATGGAGCTGCGATCGTCGCAGCGAGCAAGCCCGATAGTCCTGCAGCCACAATTCTGATGCCGATTCTCTTGTTCCCCACCCATATTCCTCCATATAATCCACATAAAAACGATTCCAAGGTAGGTTATACCATCCATTGAACATCCTGGCAATTGAAATCTTTCGCTTGCCGAATCCGTGTTCCCAGTCCTTTTTCAAGTCCTTTTTTAAGTCCTGATTTATCCCCTTTTCCCCATTAATTCTACAGCTGGTTCTCATTTCGCCGTGTGGGATTGCCGCCCTTCTCCTTCCGCCATGCGGGATTCACTCAGCCTCATGCATGCGTATGCCTCCTCGAACAATTGCACTAAAAAAAAAAAGACCGCCCCAGTCATTGTCATGACGGGGACTGACCCCGTTACGTGAGACAAATTAAAACACCTTCAAGAAGAATGCAACCATGTCGACAGATATGGGAGACAACCTTGGAGGTGTTTTTACGTTGGCAACAAGAGTTAGCTATGCGGTAGAGATAAAGATGCAAGCGATTGAAATGAGATTGGCTGGCGTACCCGTTCAACAGGTTATGGATCAACTCGGAATCAAGAATGGGACTCAGTTAAAGGTTTGGATGAGCTGGTATCGCAAGGGCGAGCTGCATCGGCTCGAGCAACCTGTGGGCAAGCAATACAGGTATGGCAAAGGCCCAGAGTACGCTTCTGAACTTGAGAAGCTGAAGGCGGAAAATCGGTTTCTGAAACAGCAGGTGGACGTGCTAAAAAAGTACCAGGAGTTGGAGAGGATGTGTCACCTAAGGCCGTAGTCGCTTGGATAGAAGCCATTCGGGGAGAGGTGTGTGTAAAGCAGGCTTGTGCATGGCTAGGAATCGCTCGTGCCACGTACTATCGTTGGAAAGCAGCCTATGAGACGAAGCAAACGAATCCCATCGTGGAGATAATCCGTCAACGCTGCCAAGAGCACAGGTTTCGTTATGGGTATCGCAAAATCACCGCGCTGCTCCAAAAAGAACAGTCGATCAACCACAAACGCGTACAACGAATCATGCAGCGTGAAGGATTGCAATGTCGAGTCAGGGTTAAGAAGCGCAAACCGACTGGACAGCCAGCACAACCAGCCGAGCATCTGTTAAAACGGCAGTTTCAAGCAGACGGACCGCTGAATAAGCTCGTAACGGATATTACGTATTTGCCCTTCGGCAGCAGAATGTTATATTTATCGAGCATCTTGGACTTATATAATGGCGAGGTTGTAGCCTACAGTATCGCTGACAAGCAGGATACTGAGATTGTACTGGACACGTTGCGCCAGCTTCCCGATCAGCCTGGGATGCTGTTGCACAGCGATCAAGGCAGTGTCTATACGTCTCAGGCATACCAAAGGGCCATAAAAGGAAAAGGCATTACCATGAGCATGTCCCGCAAGGGAACACCCGCTGATAATGCCCCCATCGAATCGTTTCATTCCACTCTAAAGTCTGAAACGTTCTATCTCGAAGGACTCACTCGTACAACGACGGCAATCGTTGAACAAACCGTTCGAGAGTACATCACCTACTATAACTCAATTCGTATTCAAGCAAAACTAAAAAACCAGTCGCCGGTTGATTTTCGACGACTGGCCACTTAGCTTGAAGGTGTTTTGATCCCTGTCTCACAAACGGGGGTCAGTCCCCCCCGGCCTTTTTCGTTTTTTATTGATTCGGCGAGCTTAGCCTCGTGCCTGCCGCCTTCCGCAACATGCTTTCAGCCTCGGCCGACGGAGCGGAACTTCCTCGATCTCCATCTTTCCTCCAGATAGCGTTCATACCATCCGATGCTTGCCGTCAGCCAGGCTGCACTGATCAGATAGCCTCCCAGTACGTCGCTCGGATAGTGAACGCCCAGATAGATCCGGCTGATTCCGATCATGAGGATCATGACGATTCCCGCCGACACGGCGGCGGCCTTCATCCAAGAGCGAGCAAGATGCTTCCAAAGGAAATAGATCGTCACGCCGTAAAGCGTGAAGGCAGCCATGGAATGGCCGCTCGGAAAGCTGTAGCCCGCCGCGTCGATGATTCGATGCACATCCGGCCTGGCGCGGTGGAAAATAAGCTTGAGCAGCACGTTCAGCAGGCTGGAACCGACGATGACGCCGGCAAAAAAGATCAGCTCCCTGCGATAGCCGACGAGGAGCAAGGCAGCGACGATCACAAGCACAATCCCTGTAACCCAGGGACCGGAGCCTGCTGTCGTAAATCCCTTCATGACGGCGGTCACGGCATCGGAGGCGACTCCCTGCACGGCATCGGACACCCGCTCGTCAAAGACGGCGGTATGCCGCCTTCCGATCAGCATAGCCCATGCTGCGAACAAGCAGAGGAGAAGCAGCGAGCTCACAAGGGGACGGATCAACACTGCTGTCAAAAAGCGCATAGGTTTTCTTTCCCCTTTGAAAGATGGCTGGAGCCAGTTTCTTATCCAGGATCCCGGCATGAGATTCGAAGGCAGGCAGGATCCATTTTTCAGGATAGACGATTTCAGAGCGGCTTTAGCGGCAATTGCCCGGACGCATCAAGCTTTGACTGCGGATGGAAGCTCCTGCAGGCGGGCTTCATCCGGGGTGATGAAGAGCGTTTTCTGCCGGTCGTAGATGACGAATCCCGGCTTGGAGCCGCTCGGCTTGTGCACATGGCGGATCAGCGTGTAGTCGACCGGAACCATGCTGGAGCTGCGGGCCTGGCTGTAATGGGCGGCCAGCATCGCGGCCTCCTCGAGCGTAGCATTCCCAAACTCGGCAGAGCGGATGACGACATGCGAGCCGGGAATATCCTTCGTATGCAGCCAAGTGTCGCCTTGAGAGGCGAGCCGGTTGGTCAAATATTCGTTCTGCGTATTGTTTTTCCCTACATAGATGGCGATGCCTTCGGATGACGTGTAGCAGAGCAGGGCGGGCCTTGCGGCCTTCTTGCGCTTGGCTCCCCGCTTCCCGCGCGCGCGCAGGTAGCCTTCCGCTACGAGCTCCTCGCGAATTTCCTCGATGTCCTCCAGAGAAGCGGTGTCCAGCTGCTGCAGCAGGGAGTCGAGATAGGCGATTTCGGTGCCGGCGAGCGCCATCTGCTCCTTCACCGCTTCGGTGCTGTTGCGGAACTTTGTATAACGCCGGAAGTACCGCTGGGCATTGTCCGAAGGGGATAGCTGCGGATCCAGCTCGATCGTGACGCTAGCCGCATTCTCGTCATAGTAGTTTTCCAGCTCCACGGAACGGTCGCCTTTGGAGAAGGCATGCATATACGTCGTCAGCAGCTCTCCGAGAATGCGGTATTTGTCGGCGCCCTTCGCTTCTTCCAGCGTCTCGTTCAGCTTGTCCACTTTCTTGACGTTTTTGGCTTTCTCGTTCTGGAGGAAGCGGATCATGTCCGACACCCGCTGCTTGACGGTGTCGCGGCTGGCCTTTTCCCCATAGAAGGCTTCCAGGCATTGGCTTATGCTCTCGAAGCCGCGGCGCTCTCCTTTCAGATGCGTCAGCTCGATAATGGAGAAATAGCTTTTGCCGGCCGGCGTCTCCACAATGTTGGGAGCGTAGCGGCCGCTGCGCACCGACTCCATGAAGGAGGAAAAGACGGTCCACAGCCGATGCAGCTCCGAGCCGTCGCCGGCGTCGACGGAGCCGGCGCGGTAGGCCAGCTCTCGCGCCAGCAAGGGACTGAAGCCGCTAAGCGCCGCCACGAGCAGCTTGTCGAGCGGCTTGCCGGGCTGCTCCAGATCGGCTTCGCTGCCAGCCGCCTCGCCCAGAATGCGGGCGAAATCATTTTCCTCCGTCAAATGGAGCGGGTCGGTCTTGTGCTGGTCGGGCGGAGCCGTATACGCCGTGCCCGGCATGACAATGCGGTAGCTGCTGATCGCCGGCGTCACGTGATGGATTCCGTCGTGGATCGTTCTCGTCGCGGTGTCGACCAGAATGATGTTGCTGTGGCGGCCCATGAGCTCGATGATGATCGTCTTCAGCGTCAGGTCGCCAAGCTCGTCGCGCTGGCGGATGTCCAGCTCGATGACGCGCTCCATGCCGATCTGGCGGACCGCTTCGATCTGGCCGCCTTCGCAGTATTTGCGAAGCAGCATGCAGAACATCGGCGGCTCCATCGGATTCTGGTAGCTGCGTTCCGTGAAGTGGATTCTCGGATAAGTCGGGTTGGCCGAAATCAGAAGCTTGCGCCCCCCGCCTGCTCCGCGTGTCTGAACAACGAGATCGTGCGCGGTCGGTTGATGGATTTTATGAATGCGTCCGCCGACGAGCTGCTGGAGCTCGCTTACGGCGGCGCGGGTTACGATGCCGTCCAATGCCATGAGGGTCGATCCTTTCGTGCGCGCCTTGTCGTCCATGCGGCGCAGGTTGTATTGCCGTCTTATTCTACCATAACGACAAGGACAAGGGATATTTCGGGGATTGTCCTCATATAGTGTCCTAGAGCCTTGCGGGTGCTGCCCGCAGCATTATCGTGCCATCTGCGGGAGGGAGAAGAGTCGAATGGAGAATAGGAAGTGGCACCAGCTGGCGGAGGAACAGCTGCTCAGCCAGCTCGGCAGCTCTCCGGACAACGGTTTATCGGCGGAGGAGGCTGCCAAGCGGCTGGCCGAGCATGGCCGCAACGAGCTGTCCGAAGGAGAGAAGCTGTCGCCGGTGAAGCTGTTTTTGAACCAGTTCAAGGATTTTATGGTGCTCGTCCTGATCGGGGCGACGCTGATTTCGGGTCTGCTGGGGGAATATCTCGACGCGATTACGATCATCGCCATCATTGTCATCAACTCGATTCTCGGATTCGTGCAGGAGTTCAGAGCGGAGCGGTCGCTGCGCGCCCTCAAGGAGCTGTCCGCTCCGATCGCCCATGTTCTGCGCGGAGGCAAATCGGATGCGGTCCCGGCCAGCGAGCTCGTGCCGGGCGATATCGTGCTGCTGAAAAGCGGCGACCGCGTTCCGGCCGACCTGCGCTTCCTGACCGCCAACAGCTGCCAGGCCGAGGAATCGGCGCTCACCGGGGAATCCGTGCCGGTAAGCAAGCATTGCCACGCGATCGCCGAGGAAGAGCTGCCGCTCGGGGACATGCGGAATATGGGCTTCATGGGCACGATGCTGACCGGAGGCACCGGCACCGGCATCGTCGTGAGAACAGGAATGAATACGGAGATGGGCAAGATCGCGGATCTCATCCAGCAGACGGACGAGATGGAGACGCCTTTGCAGCGAAGGCTGGAGCAGCTGGGCAAAATCCTCATCGTCGTCGCGCTTTTCCTGACGGTCATGGTCGTCGTGGCCGGCATCCTGCACGGCCAGCCTGCCTACGGAATGTTCCTCGCGGGCGTCAGCCTGGCGGTGGCGGCCATTCCGGAAGGGCTGCCGGCAATCGTGACGGTGGCGCTCGCACTGGGAGTCCAGCGGATGATCAAGCGCAAGGCGATTGTGCGCAAGCTGCCGTCGGTCGAAACGCTGGGCTGCGCCTCCGTCATCTGCTCGGATAAGACCGGCACGCTGACGCAGAACAAAATGACGGTCACCCGCATCTGGAGCGGAAGCCGCCAGTTCGAGGTCACCGGCGAAGGATATGAGCCCGCCGGAGGCTGCTTCGCGGACGGCCAGCAGATAGAGGCCAAGGACGACGCTTCGCTGCGGCGCATGCTGCAGGTCGCGGCGCTGTGCAACAATGCGGAGCTGATCCGCGCCGAGGAAGGTGCGGAGCGCAAAAGCAAAGGGGGCCAGACGGAGCCGAAGGAAGAATGGTCGCTCAAAGGCGACCCGACGGAAGGCGCGCTCGTCGTGCTGGCGGCCAAGATGGGACTCAGCCAAAGCTCGCTCGGCGGCCTGTACAAGCGGGAGCGGGAATTCCCGTTCGACTCGGAGCGCAAGCGCATGTCCGTGATCGTGTCGCATCAAGGCGGACGGATCGCCTGCGTGAAGGGAGCGCCGGACATGCTCCTGGAGCGCTGCTCGTATATTCTGTGGGAAGGCAAGGTTGTGCCGTTCACCGGCACGCTCCGGCAGAAGGTGCAGCAGGCGCAGGAGGGCATGGCCCAGTCCGCGCTGCGGGTGCTCGGACTCGCTTACCGGGATCTTCGTCCGCATGACAAATGCGAGAGCGCCGAAGACACGGAGAGCCAGCTCGTTTTCGCCGGCCTTACCGGCATGATCGATCCGCCGCGCCGTGAAGTCCAGGGCGCCATCGCGACATGCCGCCGCGCCGGCATCAAGACCGTCATGATTACGGGCGACCACCAGCTGACCGCCGAGGCGATCGCCGCCCAGCTCGGCATCATGCCGCGCGGCGGCCTGTCGATCAGCGGACGGGAGCTTGCCGGCATGTCCGACGACGAGCTGGATAAGGTTGTCGACAACATCTACGTCTATGCCCGTGTTTCGCCCGAGCATAAGCTGCGCATCGTCAAGTCGCTTCAGCGCAAGGGGCATGTCGTCGCCATGACGGGAGACGGCGTCAACGACGCGCCGGCCATCAAGGCGGCGGATATCGGCATCGCCATGGGCATTACCGGCACGGATGTGTCCAAGGAAGCTTCCTCGCTCGTGCTCGGAGACGACAACTTCTCGAGCATCGTGGCCGCGATCGAGGAAGGCAGGGGCATTTACGAGAATATCCGCAAGTTCATCCGCTATTTGCTGGCGTCCAATGTCGGGGAGATCCTGACGATGTTCCTGGCGATGATGGCCGGATTGCCGCTGCCGCTGCTGCCGATCCAGATTCTGTGGGTCAACCTTGTGACCGACGGGCTGCCGGCGATGGCGCTCGGCGTCGATCAGGCCGAGAGCGACCTCATGACGCAGAAGCCCAGGTCAGCCAAGGAAAATATTTTTGCCCGCCGCCTCGGATGGAAGATCGTCAGCCGCGGCGTGCTGATCGGCGTCTGCACGCTGGGGGCGTTCTGGATCACCTTGAAGACGGCTCCGCAAAACGCGGACGGCCTCGTGCTCGCCCAGACCGTCGCCTTTGTCACGCTCGTCATGGCGCAGCTGATCCATGTGTTCGATTGCCGCAGCTCCCGGTCGATCTTCCACCGCAACATGCTGCAGAACAAGTATCTGGTCCTGTCGGTCCTTTCTTCGCTGGGCCTCATGCTGGCCGTCGTGTACGTTCCCGCCCTGCAGCCGATCTTCAAGACGGTTCCGATCGGATTCCGCGAATGGTGCCTCGTCTTCGTGGCCGGCGGCATCCCGACGTTCCTGATGGGAGTGGGCAGCGTGCTTGGATCGTCCAAGCGGCGCAAGCCGAAAGCCCGCATCTCCTATACGGGCGGACAGACAAGCGCCCGCTGAGCGGATTCCGGAGCGCCGCGTCAGACGTTGTTGCCTGCGAAGCAAAGCCCCCCGGCTGGACGCCGGGGGGCTTTGCCGCGTTTTACCCCTCAAGTCAGAGAATTATAGTAGAGAAAGCAAGGAAGCATTCCAGGAGGCCTTACAGATGGAGAATAAGAACGGAGATGCCGCCGGACATCGGCGCCATTCATGAAATCAATGCCCTTGCGTTCGGCAGAGAGGACGAAGCCGGCCGGCGGGAGCTGCCGGTCTCCGGCTGCTTTCGCCGCGGCCGACGGGGAGGCGCGGGGAAAAAGTACAAATCTTAGACGCAATCGGGAATAGCCTTGCCCGGCTTGATGCGCTATCCTAATAACGACGGCCGCCCGCAGCGGCGGCGACCAACAGGCCATCAATGCTTCGGCATATCAAAAGGAGAGCATCTATCGTGGAATTCACCAAAATGCACGGTCTAGGCAATGATTTTATCGTCGTATTCGGAGAAAAAGACCTTCCGGCCGGGGTGGACGAGCTTGCGGTCTCCCTGTGCAACCGTTTCTTCGGCATCGGAGCCGACGGGCTCGTCTATATCCTGCCTTCCGATAGGGCGGACTTCCGCATGCGCATCATCAATTCCGACGGGTCCGAGGCGGAGCAGTGCGGCAACGCGATCCGCTGCGTAGCCAAGTATGTCTTCGACAACGGCCATACGGACAAGGAACGGCTGACGATCGAAACGCTCGGAGCCGGCGTGCAGCAGGTCGAGATCACCGCGCAAGACGGCAAGGCGGCTTACATCCGCGTCGACATGGGCGAGCCGATCCTGCAGGGGCTGCAGGTTCCGACGACGGTCGATGCCGACCGGGTCATCGGGCATCCGGTCGAAGTGGACGGACGGGAGTTCCGGTTCACGGCCGTCTCGATGGGCAACCCCCACGCGGTCATCTATGTCGACGACGCGGCCGGATTCGATCTTGCCGCCTGGGGCCCCAAGCTGGAGACGCATCCGCTCTTCCCGCGCAAGACGAACGTTGAGTTCGTGACCGTCAACTCCCGCAGCCAGGCGGACATGCGCGTATGGGAGCGCGGCGCGGGTCCGACGCTGGCATGCGGCACGGGAGCATGCGCGACCGTCGTCTCCTCCGTGCTCAACGGGCTGACCGACCGCAAGGCGACGGTATCGCTCAAGGGCGGGGATTTGCTGATCGAATGGAACGAGGAAGACAATCATGTGTACATGACCGGACCGGCGGCGGAAGCATTCCGCGGAACCGTGTAGGGAGCTGTCCGGGCTCTTGAGGAGATCCGCCCGCGTGGGCGGATTTTTGCTTTATCCGGATGAAGGCGCCCGTGCAGCGGAGTTGATGCGCCGGCCGTCCTGCGACATCTCTTCGCCGCGAACAGGCGGCTTCGGGCCGCTTAGCCGGCGGACGGGAAAAGGGCAGGCTTCATCGAAGCGCGGGCTCCCGGGGGAAGATCGCCGGCAAGCCAGGAAGGGCGTTTCAAGCGCAAATTACGCCCCGGATTCTATTTTTCTCCCGAAATCGCTTTGAACCTTGTTCGTTTGGCGAATATCGATTAGAATAGGTACACGACTGTCCGCCTGGGCTTATGCCCGGGTGCGAAACGGGATGACGCTTGGGACGGCCGCCGGAACGGCGGACGGAACGTTTGCGCCGTGTTTTTTGTGTCAACACTAGTTGCAATGGTTCTGCCCATTGCCAGATGGCGGACCTTCTTGGAAGACCGCCGATCTGTTCCAATCTGTCCGGAGGGAGAACCTGACATGGCTATCAAGCTCATCAATATCGGCTTCGGCAACATCGTATCGGCTAACCGGATTATTTCGATCGTAAGTCCGGAATCGGCGCCGATCAAGAGAATCATTCAGGAAGCGCGGGATCGCCACATGCTTATCGACGCCACGTACGGCAGGCGCACGCGGGCGGTTATCATTACGGACAGCGACCATGTCATTTTGTCGGCCGTGCAGCCGGAGACGGTCGCGCACCGGTTGTCCGCGAAGGATGACGATCACGACGAATAATAGCGGGGAGTATTATGAATAAGGGATTATTAATCGTATTGTCCGGACCTTCCGGCGTCGGCAAGGGCACGGTATGCTCCGTGCTCCGCCACAAGATGCCGGAGCTGGTCTACTCGGTGTCGGCGACGACCCGCAGCCCGAGACAGGGAGAGACGGACGGCATCAATTACTTCTTCAAGACGAGGGAGCAGTTCCAGGACATGATGGCTCGCGGAGCCATGCTGGAGCATGCGGAATACGTCGGCAATTATTACGGCACTCCCCGCGATTTCGTGGAGAGCACCATCAACAGCGGCAAGGATATCATTCTAGAGATCGAAGTCCAGGGAGCGCTCAAGGTCAAGGAAACGTTTCCCGAGGGCGTCTTTATTTTTCTGATGCCGCCTTCGCTTGAGATTCTGAAGCAGCGCATCACCGGACGCGGCACGGAAACCCAGGAAGTTATCGACTCCCGGATGTCCGTCGCCGCCGAGGAGATCAACCTGCTCCGCTATTACGACTATGCCGTCGTCAACGACGAGATCGACGCGGCCTGCCACCGGATCCAGAGCATCGTCACCGCCGAGCATTGCCGCAAGGAACGTTATTTGGCGGGGCTCGCCCACGATATGCAGACTGCATCCGAAAAAGCCTGAAACGGAGTGATTAGCCATGTTGTATCCATCCATTGACGAAATGATGAAGAAGGTCGACAGCAAGTATTCCCTGGTCGTCGCGGCATCGAGACGCGCGCGTGCCCTGAGGGACGGAGAGAAGACCGAGCTGCGCGGACAGAAATCCCATAAGCAGGTAGGCGTCGCCCTCGAGGAGATCTACCACGATCTCGTGCAAGTGGAGCAGCGGAACGAAGACTAGGACATGCCGGCCGCAGCCCGGCTGCGGAAGGCGCATGAAAGATAGCAGCATAGCGGTACGCTTAACAACCCTCTGCGGTTGTTATTTTTTTAGCGGAAGCAAACCCGGCGGAGCGGCCGGTGCCGGCGGGTATTGCCGATGAGGGAGGAGAACACCCCATGCTTCAGGGAAAAAGAATCGTTCTTGGCATAACGGGAGGCATTGCGGCCTACAAAGGCGCCGCTTTATGCAGCAAGCTGGTCCAGGCGGGTGCCGAGGTGCATGTCATCATGACGGAATCGGCGGCCAAGTTCGTTGCGCCGCTGACGCTGCAGACGCTGTCCCGCCACCCTGTATATCTGGACACCTTCGACGAGCGCGATCCCTCTGTCGTGTCCCATATCGAGCTGGCGGACAAGGCCGACCTTATCCTGCTCGCGCCGGCTACGGCCAACACGCTGGCGAAGCTGGCGGCCGGACTGGCCGACGACATGCTCGGCGCGACGCTGCTCGCCGCGACGTCTCCGGTCATCGCGGCTCCGGCGATGAATGTTCATATGTACGAGCATCCGGCAACGGTGGCGAATATGGAGCTGCTCGGCAGCCGGGGAGTCCGCTTCATCGATCCCGGAACCGGCCAGCTCGCTTGCGGCTACGTGGCCAAGGGCCGCTTGGCCGAGCCGGAGGAGATCGTGCTGGCGGTCGAGCGGTTTTTCGCTGCGGGCAAGCTGCTGGAAGGAAGGAAGGTTGTCGTGACGGCGGGAGGCACGGTCGAGCGCTTTGATCCCGTGCGTTACCTGACGAATGATTCCTCGGGCAAAATGGGCTTTGCCATCGCGGAAGCCGCCCGCGACATGGGCGCTCAGGTGACGCTGATCGCCGGCCGCGTGTCGCAGCCGCTCCCCGGGGGCATGAAGATCATGCGCGTAGAATCCGCGCAGGAGATGCTGGAGGCGGCGAACAGCGTATTCGACGACGCCGACATCGTGGTCAAGGCAGCGGCGGTCGCCGACTACCGGCCCGTCGTGCGGCATGCCTCCAAGCTGAAGAAGACGGGCGGCACGCTCGTCCTTGAGCTGGAGAAGACGGCCGATATTCTGGCCGCTCTGGGAGAGCGCAAAAAAGGCCAGTTCCTCGTCGGCTTCGCCGCCGAGACGGAGCGTCTGGACGAGCATGCGATGGACAAGCTGCGACGCAAGAACTGCGATCTCATCGTAGGCAACGACGTCTCGATGGAAGGGGCGGGCTTCAACGGCGACACCAATGCGGTCCGGATCTTCGACCGGGACGGCCTGGTCGAATCGCTGCCCGTGATGAGCAAGCGCGATGCCGGCGAACGGCTGCTGCGCCTAGTCGCGGAGCGGATCGGCTCGAAGGGGCCGAAGGGACCGATATCATGATCGCCGGCGTCATCGTCGATGTGCCGAGCCGTCAGACGGACCGGCCCTTCAGCTATGAGGTGCCGCCCGCCATGGAGGAGTGGATCGAGCCGGGCAGCCGTGTCGGCGTTCCCTTCGGCGGACGGACCGTGCAAGGCTTCGTCGTCAGCCTTTCGGCCGAAGCTCCGGCCGACAGCGCCGGGAAGCTCAAGCCGATCGCCGAGCTGCTGGATCCGCTGCCGCCGCTCCTTCCCGATCTGGTCGAGCTCGCCCAATGGATGAGCGGGAAGTACTGCTGCACTTGGACGGCCGCGCTGCAGGCGATGATTCCGGCCGCGATCAAAGGCAAGGCCGAACGGTACATCCGCCTTGCGGAAGACGGAGCCGGGATAGCCGATCTCCTGCGCGCGGAGCCGTCCGGGAACGTCGGATCGGCTGCCGGACGGGAGGAGAGTCATTCCTTCGCCGCGGGAATCGTTTCGGCCGGCCGGGGCGAGGACGATGGCAAGGGCATGAGCCCGGCAGCGGTCGCCCAGCAGCAGCTGCCTCTGGAGCAGCTGCCTCCGGCTCTGGTTCAAGAGCTGCAGCGCTCCGGCGGCATGCGTCTGGAGCTCGTCGCGCAGCGTTACCCGGAAGCCGGAGCGGCGATCAAGCGGGCGCTCGCTTCGGGATGGCTGGCCGAAGAGACCTCGATTCGGGACCGGCTCGCCGTCCGCAAGCAGCTGACGGTGTATCCGCCCGAGGATCGGGCCGCCGCGGAGGCGGCGCTGTCCGCGATGTCGAAGCAGGCTGCCCGGCAGCGGGAGCTGCTGGAATATGTTCTTGAACTGAGCGAGCCGGTCACGCTGCAGGCGATGCTGTCGGAGACGGGCGCCAGCGCCTCCTCCGCCAAGGCGCTCGAGGCCAAAGGCCTGATTGCGATCCGCGAAGCGGAGCAGCAGCGGGATCCTTACGCCGGCCGCGAGTTCCGGCGCAGCGAGCCGCTGCCGCTGACGGATGCGCAGCGGGAAGTGTTCGTGCGGCTGAAGGCGGCGGTTGAAGCTCCCGAGCCGGCGACGTTCCTGCTGCATGGAGTGACGGGAAGCGGCAAGACCGAAATCTACATGCAGTCCATCCAGCGGGCTCTCGAGCTCGGCATGGAGGCGATCGTCCTCGTGCCGGAGATTTCCTTGACGCCTCAGATGGTGGAGCGGTTCAAGGGACGCTTCGGAGACGAAGTCGCCGTCCTGCACAGCCGCCTCTCGAACGGAGAGCGCTACGACGAATGGCGGCGGATCCGCCGCGGCGGCGCCAAGGTGGCCATCGGAGCGCGCTCCGCCGTATGCGAGGAGGTGTCAGGGAGAATTTTGTCTTGCTCGCGAATCGGAATATTGGACTCTCCGATCGCGGCCTTCACGGTTTTTTCGGTCGTGTACACCGTCGTAGTCTTTCCGTCAGCCATAATCGTCACCGGCACAGCCTGATCAACAATGATCCGGTCTCCATCCTTGAGCGCCGCGCTCAGCGGAACGGAAATCTGGTCGTGCGGTCCGACAGTTATAGCTTGTTCATCCAGTAGGTGCTGCAGGACATCCTGCTTCGTGCTCAGGATCGTTTCCTGTCCGTTCAACACTACGGAGACGTTCTTCTCAGACGTTCCGTGCAACAACACCAAAAACATGAAAGTCATCGCGATTGAGATAATTAAGCTCAGTAGAATCAAACGCAGGTTTTCATGCTTCCATCGCCATTGGAAAGACTTGCTGGATGATCGTTGTACATGGGTGTCCTTTAAGGGAATTGCGCCCACTTCTTCGGTCCTCCTTACATAGCCCCGCCGCCTCGTGTTACGCATGACTATTTAAGACGCGACTATTAGGTTTTGTACGTGCCGAGCAGCACGCCTATCAACCTCTTGCTTCACCTCCACGGTTAACCCTAT
>NZ_CBRA020000110.1:0-34407 GCF_000469945.2 Paenibacillus sp. P22
GCCGGACCGGCATAGCCGAGCAGCCATAGCTGCAGGCCGCGGCTCCGGCCGACAGCGCGCAGGGCGGGATGCCAGTCGAACGTCTGCTCCAGCAGCTCCGGCTCCGGCCGCCCTCCTCCCAGAAGGCGGGAGATCTGCTGCCCGTAATAGGCTTCCGACTGCATCCGTCTGCTCTCCTCGCGCTCCAGCTTGCTGCGGCGCCGGTCTCTCGCCCGCAGCGCCGCCTGCAAAATCTCGTCCGGACCGCTCGTCTTGAGCAGATACTCGCTCACGCCCTGCCTGATGGCTTGCTGGGCATAAGTAAATTCATCATAACCGGACAGCACGATGACCTCGGTATCCGGATAAGAGGCGAGCACCTCCGAGCTCATCTCGAGGCCGCTTGCTCCCGTCATGCGGATGTCGGTGAGAATCAGCTCCGGCCTCTCCACCGGGATGCGCATCAGCGCTTCCTCCGCGGAAGCCGCTGCGGGCAGCAGGCTGAAGCCGTTCTCCGCCCAAGGAATGACCGTGCTCAAACCGGTACGGATGATGACTTCATCGTCGACTATGAGCAGCTTCATCCGCTTCCCTCCTCCTCGGCCGGCTCCGGCAGCACGAACATGACGACTGTCCCTTCTCCGACGCGGCTCTCCACCTGCAGGCCTGCGCCCGGACCATAATGGAGCAGCAGCCGGTTGTGCACGTTGCGCAGCCCGTAGCTGCCGTATTCTCCCCCGGTCGCCGTATCGAAGCCCGGCAGCAGCCGGCTCACGAGCAGGCCCCGCAGCTCCTCCAGCTTCGCCGGCTCAATGCCGACTCCGTCATCCCGGACCGTGAAGCGGATTCCCTCCTCGACGGGAGCGGCGATGACCTCGATGCCTCCGGGCTCGGGCCGCTTGAGAATGCCGTGCAGCAGGGCGTTCTCGATCAGCGGCTGCAGCAGCAGCTTCAGCATCCGGCGCTCCAGCAGCTCCTGAGGCACCTCCGTGCGGAACCAGAACCGCTCCGGATAACGGATCGACTGTACCTTGATATAGCTCTGCACATGGCTGATTTCCTGGGACACCGTACAGTATTCCTGCCCCTTGTTGAGGCTGAAGCGGAGGAAGTCGCTGAGCGAGCCGACCATTTCCGCCGTGCGGGCATCCTTGTTCATCAGCGCCATCCACTGGACGGAAGACAGAGTGTTGTAAAGGAAATGAGGGTTGATCTGGGCTTGCAGCGCCAGCATGTCCGCTTCCTTCTTCATGCTCTCGCTCCGCTTCACTTCCTCCGTCAGGTTGACGATGCGGCTGCTGAGCCGATTGTAGCTGATGACCAGCTGGCCGACCTCGTCGATTGTTGTGACCGGAATTACAGGCAGCGGCTCCTCGGGATTCGCGCCCCGCAGCTGCCTCGTCAGCGAGGAGAGCGGCCCGGTCACCTTGCGCACGATGAAGCCGACGACGACAATGACGAACAGGAGGGCGATGCATACCGAGATTGCGGTGAGCGTAAGGAAATAGCGGTTCTGGGAGCGGTACTCCTGAAAGGGGATGATGCCGGCGAGCTTCCAGTCGGCTCTGCCGAGCGAGCGGTACAGGACGGTGGAACGGGTGTCGTTCTGGCCGTAAGTGAGCACGCCGCTCTCTCCGTCCAGCCCGGTCAAGCCCGGCAAATAATCCGTAAGGGGGCGGTTCGTCTCCCAGCGCGGCGGTCCGGCCATAATCCGGCCCTGTCCGTCGAGCAGCACGACCGAGCCCGAGCCTTCCAGCTCGGACTGCCGCAGCTGGCCGGCGATGACCGACTGGTCGAGGCTGATTCGCAGCTGGCCGATGACTTTGTCGTAACGCGTCGTGCTGCGGATCGGCCGGGACATCGTCAGCACCTGCTGGCTGTCCAGGGAAGTCGTCTGCACGTAGACGGACGACCACCATTTGGCATGCGGGCCGTAATGCTCCGGGTCCTCGGCCGCAAGGCGGTCAAGGCCGGAGGAGACGACGGAGCGGATGCTCACGGGCGAGCTTCCGCCCGATCCGTCGATGGTGATGTTGCTGATATACGGCTTGGAGAAGGCCAGATCGGTCAGAAAGCTGATGATGGCGGTCTGCTTGCGCGCATCGCGCTGTCCGGCCTGCAGATCCTTCTGGACATTCTCGTTGCCGATCAGGAAGAGCGACATGTTCTCCACGTCCGCGACCATGTTGTCCAGGTAAGCCTGGAGCAGATCCAGCGTCTTCATGCCGTCGATCTTGGCTTTCTCTTCCGACAGCCCCTCGGCGATTGAGTAGGACAGCAGTCCGAGCGACATCAGCGGCACGAGCACGGCTAGAATCGTCAGGAGGGATAGCTTGTGTTTGAGTGATTTGCCGAGCCAGTTTTCCATGCTGCCGATTCCCCCAGGCGAGTTTTGGGATGTTTTCTACCATCATAGTCAAGGATTTGGACGAGCGCCAGAACATTTCGATGCCAATTTTCCTCGTATTTCCAATAAATATCGGAAAATCTGACATCGTTTTGAGCGTTTTCGTCACAATTGTTATGATAGCGCATACATTTTTGATCAGGCAAGCCATCCTGAAAAATAAAGCAGACGGCAGGCGAAATCAGTACAAAAACACGATGCCGCCGACAGCAAAAATCAAAAAAAGGAATCCGGGCCGATGGCCGAATTCCTTCTTGTATCTTCCGATGTCTGCGCAGCTGAGCTGTTGCAGCTTCGGATGGATGCGCAGCTGAGCTTTTGCATCTCCGGATGCGTGCGCAGCAATCGGTCATGCCTGCCGCATTCTCATGCCTGCCCGACCGTCATGCTTGAGCAACGTCTCCAGCTTGTGCAGCTGTCACGCATGGGCAGCCGCCAAGCGAAGAGCTGCGGCGTCCGCGCCTTCGGCCGATTGGCCGAGCATCCGGATGATCGCATGCACGGCCCGATCCGCGCCATGCTCCGGCTTGTTCAGCGATGCGTTCTTGCGCAGGCGGGCGCGCAGCGCGTCTTCCGCGATGACCTGGCGCAGCCTACGCATGAGGTCCGACTTGGAGCGGGCTTCCACTGCGGCTCCCAGCCGCGTCAGATAGGCCGAGTTCTCCTGCTCTTGTCCCGGAATCGGCTTGAACAGAATCATCGGCAGCTCCTGCGACAGAGCCTCGGAGACGGTGAGGCCGCCCGGCTTCGTCACCATGACGTCGGCTGCGGCCATGAGCTCGTGCACATAGTCGATGAAGCCTGTCACGAGGATCCGATGCGGTCCGCCCATCGCTTCCAGCCGTTTCTCCAGCTGGCGGCGCAGCTTCTCGTTGCGGCCGCAGACGAAGACGTACTGGGCGGGCGGCATGTCCTCGGCGGAATCCAGCAGCGTCAGCAGCCGCCGTCCGATCAGGCCGTCGCCCCCACCCATGACGAGAACGACCGGCAGGGTGGGGCTGAGCCCATGCTTGCGCCGCAGCTCCAGACGGTCGTAGGCGCGTCCGAAGGAGAAGCGGACGGGCATGCCGGTGACCGATACGGCTCCAGCCGGTATGCCGAGCTCCGTCAGGGAGCGCTGGATCGACTCGGAGCCGACGATGTACCGGTCCGTGCCCGGATGGAGCCAGTAGCTGTGCCGCGCGTAATCGGTCATCACCGTCACCGTGGCGACCGACGTCAGCCCGGCCGTCTTGAGACGGGACATCGCCGCTGCAGCGGGCGGGAAGGTGCTGACTACGACGGAGGGCCTGAATTCCTCCAGCAGCTCCATCATCCTCCCGGAGCGGAACGTGCGCATCTGCTTGAACATCCCGGACAGGCGGTTCTCGTCGCGGGTGGCGCGGTACAGGTATCCGTACAAGGACGGCAAGCCTTTGACGCCCTGCATGTAGAAGAATCTGCCTACGGAATGCGTCTTGGGATGCGTCCACTGCATGAAATCCACGACCCGGACAACAGCGTCGGGATATTGCCGCGCCGCCGCTTCCGCGATGGCTCCGGCCGCCTGGTTGTGGCCGTCGCCCAGCGTCCCGGTCAAGACCAGGATCCTCTGCTGGCTTATAGGTACCAAAGGGGGTTCCTCCTTCAAGATCTTAGCCGGTGGCAGCTTCCGCTTATACATACGGCTCGTTCGGCCGAAATAGTCTTCTTCCGCATGCCCTGCCCGCAAGATGTCGTCTGGAACCAGCTTACCGCGATGGGGCGCTTGAGGCATACCGTCTGTGGAATGTTCCTGTCCTGGACCGAAGTCCGGTTAATCGGTCATTCCCTCGCCCTCGAAGGAGCGGAGCGCCTCCCGCACATGATCCGGGATGGCGGTGCTGCGGCCGCTGGCCGTATCGATCAGCACGACCGTGCCGCGTCCCGCGGCCCTGAGCTCTTCCCCGACGGTAAGCGCGTAATGGATGTCCATGGACGAGCGTCCGAGCTTGGCTGTCTTCACATGCAGCCGCAGCTGGTCGCGGAGATAAATTTGGCCCAGGTACTGGCATTCGAGATCCGCCACGACGGATACCGTCTTGTCGCTGAACAGCTCGTCGGTCAGCCCCAGGTTCTCGACGTACTCGATCCTGCCCTGCTCGAAATACATGAAGTAGCTGACGTTGTTGACATGCCCCAGCATGTCCGTCTCGCAATAACGGATTTTCAGCGGGATGGAAAATTGAAACGATTCCAGCCAGGCTTGCCTGTCTTCCCCCATGAATGCGCCCTTGCTCATGATGCGAAATGCCCCTTTCAGCATCCTTCCGGTCCACGCTCTCGCCTCTGCCGGAAACGATAGGTCTATCATGCAGGATATCACGCCGCGTGCCGGACAGACAACTTTTCCGCCGCTGCCGACGGTCCGGGCGTCCCGATGCATGCCCCGATCGCCTTACAGCCATACTGACTAGATGACCATAGGAAGGGTGAACCGAGCATGCCGCAGAGCCACTGGCTGATTCCAGCCGGAGAAGGAATCGGCTTCAAAGTAAACAAAGGCCAAGTCATCCGGGTGACGGATGTCGAGGGCGAGCAGGTGGCCGATTTCGTCGCTTACCGCGCCGACGACACGACCGAGAGGATCGATCCCAACGTGACGATGGACGCCCTCCATAAGATGAAGGTCCGTCCGGGGGATATTCTCTACTCCAACAAATACCGTCCGATCCTGACCGTTGTCGCCGACGACGTCGGCGTCCACGATTTCATCAACGCCTCCTGCCGTCCGGAGATGTACGAGTTTTTGTACGGCAAGAAAAACCACGCCAGCTGCCATGAAAACCTGACCCGGGCACTGGAGCCGTACGGCTTGCCGGAGCCGGACCAGCATTACGCGTTCAACGTGTTCATGAACACCGTCATCCATCCGGACGGCAGCATTTCCGTCGAGCGTCCGCTATCGAAGGCGGGCGACGCGGTGGAGCTGAGGGCGGAAATGGATTTGATCGTCGCCGTCTCTGCCTGCCCCTGCTCGGAAAGCGCCTGCAACGGCTATGCCTGCACGCCGATCCGCGTCGAAGTTGTCGACTGATCACGGCGATCGATGGATCGGCCGGGCGACACATGGGAGTCGTTGAATCGAACTGTTTCCAGGGACGCCGCTCCGGCGCCCCTATTTGTCCTTCTACAAAAATAAGCCTCCGAATAGGAATAGGATGACTTGTACCCGTTGCAGGCAAGCCTATTTCCTCTGGAGGTGAATTTCGGATGAACGCCTTTTTGGCCTATGTGCTGCTGGGTCTGTCCCTGTCGGCTCCGATCGGCCCCATCAACGCCGCCCAGCTGGACAAGGGAGCCCGGTTCGGCTTCACCCATGCATGGCTGGTCGGAATCGGCGCCATGGCTGCCGACGCGCTGTACATGCTGCTGATTTATTTCGGCGTGGCGAACTTCCTGGCGACCGGCTTCATGCGCACGCTGCTGTTCTCTTTCGGCTTCTTCGTGCTCATGTACACCGGTCTCGAAACGCTGAAGGCCGCTTCCCCCTCGCTGCCGGGTCCGCTCCATGAGGAAACGACGCGAGCCGCATCCTTCCGCTCCGGCTTCCTGATGGCGCTCCTCAATCCGCTCAATATCCTGTTCTGGCTCGGCATCTACGGCTCCCTGATCGCCGGGAGCTCCCATGAGGGCCTCTCTCTGCTGCTCCTGCACAGCACCGGAATTTTCGCGGGCATCCTGCTCTGGGACGTCGTCATGGCCGCACTCGCAAGCTCGCTGCGGCGATTCGCCAGCAGCCGCGTCCTGCAAGGCATCTCTTCCCTGGCAGGGCTGTCGCTGATCGGCTTCGGCCTTTACTTCGGCTGGCAGGCCTTCCTCCAGCTGACGGCCTAGAATGCCGGGACGTTCACCCATCCCCCGCTCCTTACATACGATGAAGCGACGTATCAAAGGAGGATGGCAAGGACGGATGGCACAACTGCATGCAAAAAGCTGGCTTGAACATCACTCAATGTCACTGGAGAAGTGGGAAAGGGAAGCCTACCTGAGCTTTGCTTCCATGATCGCCGACGACGGCAATTCCTATCCTTGCGTGCCGGGCAGGCAGGGCTTCCTGACCGACAATCTGCGGTTCGGGTTCGCTCCCGACCCGCGTACGGAAGCGGCGGCGCGCGAAGTCGCCGATCTGCTTGCGCAGTACGGTCCCTTGTCCCGGGAAACGGGCAAATACGCCTCGCTGGTCATCTTCTTCCGCACTCCCGAGGATCTGCTGGAGAGCGCGTCCGTGGAAACCTATGAGGAGCTGTTCTGGTCTCTTCTCAGCGGCGCTTCCAGGCTGGACCCGGCACCCTGGCCGGAATCGATTCCCCGGGATCCCGGGCATCACGAATGGGAATTCTGCTTCGGCGGAGAGCCCTATTTCGCCTTTTGCGCCACTCCGGCCCATGTGGTCCGGCGCAGCCGCTCCTTTTCCGGCTTTCTCGCAGCTTTCCAGCCGCGCTGGGTTTTCCGGGAAATCAACGACTCCACGCCCTTCGGCCGCAACATGAAAAAAATCATCCGCAGGAAGCTGGCGGACTACGACGGCATCCCCGCCCATCCGTCGCTCAAATGGTACGGCCAGCAGGACAACCAGGAATGGCAGCAATACTATTTGCGGGACGACGACAGCGCCTTGTCGAAATGCCCGTTCCTGAGCGGCAAAATCAAGCTGCCTGCCGGCGACTAGATCCGGATTCCGCAAGGAAGCATTCTCGCGGGTCTTGAGCGCTCAGGCGAGAAGACGAAACGTTCGCCGCCTCAGGATGAAGCCGTCTCCCCGCAAGCGTCGCCCTCGGAACGCTTCTCCTCGCCTGGCTGCGGCTGTCCGCCCTTCCAGCGTCTCGACATGGCCAGCGTGACGGCACCCACCGCCGCGGCAATCGCCAGACTGGCCCAGAAGCCTGGCCGGCCTGCCGGCTCCAGCAGCGAGCCGGAGGCGGCGGCCGCCATGAGGGCAAGCGCCGTCCCGCTTTTGATCCATCCCGGAAGCCCCGGCTTATGCAGCTTCAGATAAGTCGCGACGATGAACATCCATACATAGAGAAGCACCAGGCCGCCGGCTGTCGCCAGATGCTCGAACAGCGTCGAGGGCAGAAGCAGGGCAAGCACGACGGAGACCGTCATGCCGCCCGCGTTGACGAGCAGCGCCGCCCATGGCAGGCGCCGGGCCCCCGCCGTCCGCGTCAGCCAGCGCGGAGCGTCTCCGTCCGATGCCAGCGATACCAGCATCGTGGATACGCCGTACAGAGAGGCGACGAGGATCGAGAATCCGGCGACGATCAGCACCCCGTTGAGCATATGGACGAGCACGGACAGCCTCATCACCTCGAGCGTCTGGACAAACGGGCTTTCCGAGGAATTCATATCCGAACGCGGCACGACCACAATTGCAAGGCCGATGGAAAGAAGATAGAGGATTCCAATGCCGAGCAGCATGATGCGGCCCGCCTTGGGGGCATCCGCAGGCCGCTTCAGTCCGGCAGCCATGAAACCCATCACCTCGATGCCGCTGAAGGCGTAGAAGGCGTATAGAAGTCCGCTCCAGGCGCCTTTCCAGCCGCCGGCCTCCAGCAGCCCCCTCCACTCCGCCGGCTTTGCCGCCGGGGACGTTCTGCCGCTCAGCAGCATGAAGGCGGCGACGGCGATGAACATGGCGACGGCCGCGATTTTCACGACGGCGAACAGGTTCTCGGCGGTGTTGATTCCTTTGGACCCCAGCACGACGACGGCGAGCGCCAGCACGGCGTAGCCTGCGGCAAAAACCCATAGCGGAACAGCCGGAAGCCAGTACCGCGTGAACAGCCCGAGAGCTGTCAGGGAGCCCCCGAGAATGAGCAGCTCGGAAGACCAGTAGATCCAGCCCGTGCTGAAGCCGGCCCATCTTCCGTACGCTTTTTTGGCATACGCTCGGAACGAGCCCTTTTCCGGCTGCTCGGCCGTCATGGAAGCAAGCGCCTCATAGACGAAATAAGTGGCCGCGGCAGCAGCCAGAAAAATCGGCAGCACGAGGAAGCCGCTCCGGCGGACGGCGATGCCGGTGCCGAGAAAAAAAGCGGTGCCGATCGTGCAGCCCGCTCCGAACAGCGACAGCTTCCACCAAGAAAGGCCGTTTGCGCCCCCTTCGGAGCCCGCCCCTCCGGCGGCGGCAGCCCGAGGACGCTTGAGATGTTCGGACATGATTTCAAGCCTCCCTTATGGAGGTAGGATGGTCCAGATCCGCCGGAACTATCCTTGGCCGGCCGCGCGGTCAGTACCGGTTGGCCTCCATCCAGGCCGCCGCGTAGTCGATCAGCTCCCGCTGCGGCAGCAGCCGCACGAGCGCATCTCCGATCCGCCCTCTGGCGGCCAGCGGGCAATCCCTTTCAAAGGCTTCGCCGACGACGTTGAAGTCGTCGTCGCGGTACGCAAGGTCCTCGAAAACCACCCATTCCCTGACGCCGTTCCTCAGCATGGGAGAGCCTTGGCTGAGCATCTCCTTGTTGGGGTAAGAAGCGCGATGCTCGGCCAGATGCAGCGTCGTGTTTCGTTCGTGGTCGACCCCAAGCAGCAGAGCCCGGCCGCCAAGCTCGGCCATCCGCTCAAGAGGGGAGCCTTCGCCGAGGGCAGGCGACAGCAGATGCGGTTCCAGAATCGTCTGCGCCAGCGGTCCGCGGGCGGCGAAGCTCACCTGCGGATGGGCGCTGCGCAGCGTGCCCTCTTGACGGCGGAAGCATTCCACGACGGCGCCCATGCCGCGGGTAGCCGTCAAGTCCGGGCGATAGGCGGGCATCTCGGCCCGAATGAGCGGCCACCATGATTCCGGAACCGGCGGGCGCATCCAATAGGAGGGCTCGGACAAATCCGACGATTGGGCCGGCATGACGATCGTGCCGCTGTCCCCGACGGCTTCCTCGAGTGCAAGCACGACCGCTTCCGGCCCGCCGACGACCCAGCGGCCGAATGCCTTCATGGAGGAGTGGACCAGCAGCAGCATCCCTTCCTCCACTCCTATTTTTCGCAGCCCTTCGCTTATGTCTCTGCTTGTAAGGGGCATTTCGTTTTCGTTGATCATGGGTGCAGCCTCCATATGCGGGATCGGCAAGCCGGGAGTCCATCCCCCTTGCCTTCCCGACTCGTTCTTTTCGCCAGTGTACCAGAGTACGGCCCGCTTCGCAGGGGCAAGAACGGTTTAAGCCGATCCGATGCGGCCGATGAGGAGAATAAAAACGATTGCGGGAATAAAAAAAGCCCCGGCATACGCCGGGGCTGGTGCTGTCCAGCAAGAATCCTTGGCTTGGCCTAGGAACGAAAAGGGGCAAAACTTATTGCATGTTATGCTTTTGACGTCTCCTTGCAGAGACGCGGGTCCAGATCCGGGCAAGGCCAAGCCTGCGCTCAGACCGGCTCCAGGCTGTCCAGAATCTCCGTCAGGCTGAGCTCCGCGCAAGCCATGGACGTGTCGGCTGCGCCGTAATACATGCGGACGCGGTCTCCGTCGACGAGAGCGCCGCAGGAGAAGACGACGCCTCCGAAGAAGCCGTCCCGCTCGTAATCCGCCTCCGGCTCCAGAATCGGCTTGCCGGAGCGGGCAATCACCTTGGACGGATCGTCCAGGTCGAGCAGCACGGCTCCCATGCAGTACCGGTGATCCTTGGTCGCGCCGTGGTACAGCTCCAGCCAGCCGCGCTCCGTCCGGATCGGAACGGCTCCGCCTCCGATGCGGCCGCTGTCCCACATGCCGTCGCGCAGCCCGATGAGATGGCGGTGGTTGCCCCAGTACAGCAGGTTGTCCGATTCCGCGATCCACATCTCGGGGCGGCCGCAGCTTTTGGTCGTCGGGCGGTGAAGGGCGTAATACTTGCCGCCGATGCGCTCGGGGAAGATGATGACGTCCTTGTTGTCCGGCCCGAAGATCATGCCGTGATGCGTGACGCTCTTGAAATCCTTCGTGGAGACGAGCGATTCCCCGATGCCGACGGGCGACACGGCCGAGAAATAGATATAGTAGGTGTCCCCTATCTGCGTGATGCGGGGGTCTTCAACGCCGAAAATCTCCAGGGGCTGCGTCGGATAAATGAACGGCTCCTCGTCGACCGTGAAGCTCCTGCCGTCCCGGCTGCGCGCGATGCGCAGGTACGAGAGGGAGGTCAGGTATTCGAAGGCCGGCGCATGCTCCTTGCGCACGATGACGCGCGGATCGGACAAGTCGTAGCGCTCGTCGTCCTTGCGGATCGGTATGAGGTCCAGGCCGCCTTTTTCCCTGTTGTAGACGGGAGCCAGCACCGCCTCCGGATCCTCGCTGATCGGGCGTTCCGCCACGCGCAGCAGCAGGATGACTTCGCCGTCATATTCCGCCACCCCTGCGTTGAAGGCGCCGATGACCTCGAAATCCTCTCGATGCGGCTTCACGTCCGCCGGGGTCACCAGCGGATTCTGTTCGTAACGGTAGCTATTCATGGCATGAACTCCTTTGTATCTTAACTAGTAATGCGGCCAAAGCTTACAAGCCGGCAAACGGGTCGGCGATGACCAGCCTCTGCGCGTCCGCGTCGCTGATGCCCGCGTATAAAACCGCCGTGCCGTCTGTTCTGCGAAGCAGCCCCCCGCTGAAGACGACATCCTGCAGGTCCGCCCGCTTGGCCGGACCGGGCAGAAAGACGCTGCGCTCGGCGATAATGCTCAGCTTCGAGCAGCCGGCGCCGTCAGCATCGAACACGAACGCCATCGGGTAATAGTGGCGGTCCCCCGCTTCGTCGAAGCAGGCGACATGTCCGAGCACGCCGATCCGGCCGTCCTGCAGCAGATGGGCTTCATTGGCCCCTCCCCATTCTCCCTCCGCGAACTGGCCTTCCAGCAGCGGCGCATCCTCGATCAGCTCAAGCGTAAGCCCGTCCAGAGAGGACGCCCTCGCGAATCCGATCTTGCCGCGGCCGCCCTTCCGGCCCTGGGGCCGGGTGAAAACCCCGACCTCTCCATCGGCAAGCTCCACCAGGCGGATATCCTTCATTCCGTCCGGTCCTTTGAAAAACGGCTCTAAATCCGAAAGTCCGCTGCCGCGGTAAAAGACGGTCCGCCACATCAGCGCGCCTTCGTTGTCCGGATGCGGATAGATCTCCACGCCTCCGACGATGAGCTTCCCGCCGATGCGGCAGTGGAACGGGTCCTGGAGCTCCAGCACCGGAGCCCCCTCCAGCGGCAGCCACCGTCCGCCCTCTTCCGCGAAGAAGACGACCATGGAATGCTCGCTGTCCCGGGATTCCACGCGGCCCGGGATGATTTCCCGGCCGCTGTCCAGAAGCGGAGCGGCAATGTTGTAGACATCCTTCTCCCCGACTTCCGCGAACGGAATCCGCTCCGGCGCCTCGGCCCGCGCGCCCGATGCCCGGTATTCCGCCAGCAGCTCGCGGCATGATGACGGCTCAAGCTTCCGAGTATTCATAGAAGGTTTCCTCCCTGCATGGGATGTTTATTTGAGGCTGAACTGCATGCCTTCCTGGAACTTCTTGCTGAAGATCAGGAACATGACGATGATCGGCAGCGTCAGGATGGTCGAAGCGGCGTACAGCGGTCCCGGATAGGAGCCGTACGGTCCGAACATCTGCGAGAGCAGCACGTTCAGCGTCAGCATCGAATCGCTTTTGACCGCGATCATGTCCCACAGCAGCTCGGTCCAGCGCTCCATGAGCAGGAACAGGAAGATGACAGTCGTGATCGACTTCGACATCGGCAGCATGATGCGGAACATGATTTTCAGATCGGATGCCCCGTCCAGCTTGGCCGCCTCGATGAAGACGGAAGGAACGGCCTTGAAAAAGTTCGTGTACATGAAGATCGCCCACAGGCTGACCGCCTTCGGAATGATCAGGCCCAGATACGTGTCGTAGAGGCCGACCCGCTGGATGACCAGAAACGTCGGCACCAGCAGGATGATCGCCGGAAAGAACATATGGAACAGGACGAAGTTGTTCATCGCCTTGCGGCCGAAGAAATTGAGCTTGGACAGCGCGTAGGCGACCATGATGCCGAACAGCATCATCAGCGCCGTGGAGGCGACCGAGACGATGATGCTGTTCATGAACGCGTTCAGCCAGGGACGGGTGACGCCCGTCTCGCCGCCGCTGAACAGCCACTCGTAGGACTTGAGCGTGAAGCTCGTCGGGAACAGCTTCTTGTCGATCTGCGTCCAGTCCGCGAACGAGCTGAGCACCATGTACAGATAGGGATAAACCATGACGAGCAGGAGCGCGAGGGCGAGCGAGTAACGGACGGCCCGCCTGGCGCCGCTGCGTTTATTAGACCCAACCATTCCGCTTCCCCCATATCTCCAGAATTTTGCGGATCACGAAAATCGAGGCGAACGTCGCCAGCGACGCCAGCAGCGCGACCGCGGAGGCGTAGCCGACCTGCATGTTCGAGAATGCCTGCTTGAAGATCTCCATCTGCCAGGTGTTCGTCGCGTTGCCGGGACCGCCGCCGGTCAGCTGGTACACCTCGGTGAAGATGCCGAACGTCACGCCGAACGCCAGAATCAGCGTCGTATAGAGCGACGGGTACAGCAGCGGCAGCGTGATCCGCCAGAACCGCTGGCTGTCCTTGACCCCGTCGATGGCGGCGGCCTCGTACACTTCCTTATCGATGCTCTCGAGGCCGGATGTGATGATGAGCGCATAATAGCCGGTGAACTTCCAGGCGAGGATCAGGCCGACGACGAACAGCGCCGAGAAGGGAGAGCCGAGCCAGTTGATATCCATGCCGATGCCTCTCAGGAATTCATTGACGGGACTCGTGTAGGAGAGCAGCCCCTTCACGATCAGCGCGGACACGACGCCCGAGCTGAGGTACGGCAGGAAAAATCCGATCAGGAACAGCCCTTTGAACCGGGGCAGTCCATGGACGACGACGGCGAGGCCGATCGCCATCACGGTGACGAGCGGAACGAAGATCATCATGAATTTGTACGTATTCCAGAATGCCGCATGGACGGCAGGCGATTGCAGCGCGTCCAGGAAATTGCTGATCCCCACGAAATTGAACGTCGGGGCGATGAGGTCCCAGTTCGTAAACGACAGGAACAAAGACCATAAGAGCGGCACAAAGAAAAAGATCAGCGAGTAGATGAGGTAAGGGCTGGCGAACATCCAGCCCAGCTTGTTGTTGCGTTGGTCCATGACAGCGGAACCTCCCTTATTTCAGGGCTTTCTCCAGCGCAGCCTTCATCGCCGCCCAGCCCTCGGCAGGCGCGATTTCGCCCTTGACCACTTTGTTGAAAGCCTCCGTGCCGATGATCGTCTGCAGGTCGTTGTACTTGGCGTTGTCCATCGGCGGCACCGCATTCGGCACATTCTCCGCATACGGCTTCAGCTGCGGACTCTCGTCCAGGATCGCCTTGAACGATTCGTTGGTCGACAGATCGTCGCGGGCCGGCGGCAGATTCGTCTGCTTGAACCAGGCCGCGTCGTTTTTGGCGTCGCTGTACACCCACTTCACGAAATCAAGCGCCGCCTGCTGCTGCGCCTTCGTCGCGGAAGCGTAGATGACAAGCCCCTTCGTATCGGCGAACGTCTTGCTCTGGGCCGGATCGGCGCCGTCAGGCACCGGAGGCATCGTCAGCGCGTAGGTTTCGTTGTAATTCAGGTTCGGGTATTTTTCCGCCCAGGTCGTAAAGGTCCACGGACCGATATCGGTGAAGACCCCCGTGCCGTTCTCGAACGGATCGGTTACCTGCCGCGCCAGCAGCCCTTTCTCCTTTCGCAGGCTGTCGACGAACGTCAGCACTTCGATGCCGGCTTTCTCGTCCCCGGTGAACGTGTCGCCCTCGATGAACTTGTTGCCGTTCGACGCGGCGTCATACAGCATGTAGAAGTCGAACCAGCGCTTCCAGGCGGTGGGATCGGCCAGATCCGGCTTCGCCCACAGGTATTTCTTGTCGCCGTATTTGTCCTTGAGCTTCTTGGTCAGCTCCAGCACTTCGCCGTACGTCTTCGGCGGCTCGTTGTAGCCGAGCTCCTTCAAAATATCGAGGCGCCAGCCGAACAGCATCGGATTGGAGTAGATCGGAAGCACGTATTGATGGCCGTCCGCGAACTTCCAAGGCTCGATCGTCTTGCTCATGCTGCGTCCCTTGAGCAGGTCGTCGTAGCCTTCCAGCGTATCCAGCGGCACAAGCGCCTTGCTGCTCGACAGCTGGGCCGCGAAGCCGCGGTTGATGTTCTCCGACATCGTCGGCGCGCTCTTGGCCGCCAGCGCGGCCTGGATGCTGGCTTCGGAGGTCGGCGATTCCTTGATCGCGCTGACGTTGATCTTGACCTTGCCGTTCTGGGCTTCATACGCCTTGGCCATCTCCTGCCAGTAAGCCTGCTGCGTCGGATTCGGCGCCGCCCAGAACTCGATCGTCGTCACGCCTTCTCCGGACGCCGAGCCGGATTCGTTTTGGCCGCTCTGGCCGGTGGAGCAGGCGGACAGCATGCCCGCGATCAAAGCAACGGATAAAACCATTGGGATTCTCTTTTTCATTCTGCATGGCCTCCCTAACTTGTCATGTTAAAATCATTCTCTGTCATCCAGCTGTCAATGAGCAAAACTGAAAATGAAAGCGCTTGTGAGACTCATTATGGAGCATAATTCGCGTCAAGTCAAGTTACAAAACGATAAAGTCATTCTATTTCCGCATTATTTACTTTACTATTTTATTTTGTAACGTTACAATTATAGAGCGGGATTGCGATCCGTTTCGATATGTATTTTCCTCCCGCCGAAGCTTGACATTCCCGCCCCGCTGCGGAAACAATGATAGACGAACGGCTGCGCGTCGGGCATATGGCCCGAAGGGCGAGCACAACGGAGGCTGACCCTTTTGAAATCGAAAATAACGATGCAGGACATCGCCGACAGGCTTAATCTGTCCAAGAACTCGGTCTCCCAAGCTTTGACGGGCAAGCCCGGCGTTAGCGACGAGACCCGCCGGCTCATCATGAAGACGGCCGACGAGATGGGCTACACGTATACCCGAAGGGGCAACACGGAGGAAGCCGGCCCGGCGGCGAAGCCGCGGACGATCGCGCTCATCGCTTCCGACTATGCCTTCTCCATGAAAAGCTTCTTCAGCGACATCTACCTGAGCATCGACCGGGAGCTCAAGAAGATCGGCTGCGAGCTGGTCATCCAGTCCATCAGCCCGAACGATGCCGCGTCCTTGACTCTCCCGCCGTTCATTCAGCAGCGGGCCGTGGACGGCGTGCTCATCCTGTCCCATATTACGACTCCCTATATCCAGGCCGTGCTGGATACGGACATTCCCGCCGTCCTGATCGACCACCATCATCCCGATCTGCAGGCGGACTGCATCCTGACCAACAACCGGTTCAGCGCCTACGAAGCCGTCCGGCATCTGTACGGACTCGGACATCGCGACATCGGTTATGTCGGGAACATCTCCTTCTCTCCGAGCTATTACGAGCGGCTGGAAGGGATGAGGCTTGCAGCCTTCGAGCTCGGCCTGCGGTTGAAGGAGGCTTGGCTGCTGACCGATGCGGCCGAGGACAGCGACGAGATCCGCAAGCGGCTGGAAGGGCTGAACGGCGGGCCTACCGCCTGGTTCTGCGTCAACGACGGGTACGGCTTCATGGTCAGCTCGGCGCTGCAGCAGCTCGGGCGGCGCGTGCCCGAGGACGCCTCCGTCGTCAGCTTCGACAACGGCTATCTGTCCCGGCTGGCGACACCGCCCATCACGACGGTTGATGTCGATCTTCCGCTCTACGCCAGGTGCGCGGTCGAGCGGCTGCTGGCCAGACTGGAGGATCCCGGCATGCCGTACGCCGAGACGCTGCTCCATACCAAGCTGCTCATCCGGGAGTCTACCGGGAATCCTCCCGTCCGCTGAGCGGACCGAAAGGAACCGAAGCCATGAACGAAATCAAGCCTTTCTATTTGCTGCTTGCGGCCGCAGCCGCAAGCGTCATCATCCTACTGCTGGTCGGCGTATACGGAATGAATGCTTCGGGCAGCCTGTTCGCCGGCCGTTGAAGCCGGCATCCGGAGCCCTCAACGTCCGATCCCTCTCCGAACCAACGGCAAGACGGCTCATGCGACATCGCATGAGCCGTCTTCCTTTTCCGGGAATGAGCTACTGGTAGCGGCTGAAGGAATTCGGAGCCGGCATCTGAGGCTGGCCGGGAGCCGGAACGTAGGAGCCGAGCATCGACTGCATGTCGTTCTGCTTCAGCTGCGGCACCTGATAATAGGCATGCTTGTTCTGGAAGAGGAAAATCTCGAAGGCCATCTCTACATAGTTCTGGATCTGGGAAGCGACGACGCGGCGCACGACCGGATTCGTAATCTCCGGAGAGGCCATGGCCAGCAAGGACCCGGTTGACTTGATCAGGCCGAGCATGTGGCCGCTGATGCCGGCATCCTTGACGTCCGCGAGCGACTGGTTCGGCTTCTTCGGCTGGGAAGGCTTGATGCCGAAGGTTACGTTCGTCGGCTGCAGCTGCATCATGTACGTGCCTGTTTCCTGATGCGGCTTCTGACCCGTCGCGAAGCATTCGGCCGTCAGGTTGTACTGGGAGAGGATGAAATTGTACTGGCGGTCCAAAATGCCGAGCAGCTCCTGATCCTTGACGAAGCCGCGGAAAATCATGAACTGGTCGAGGACGTTGATCATGCCGGACAAAATTTCATGCATGTCGAAAAACTCATGTCCGCCATGGTTCAAATTCATCTGCTGCTGAGGGACTGAAGGCGCAGCGGCCTGGGACTGCTGCGGCTGAAATCCTTGCTGCGCATGCGGCTGATAGCCTTGCTGCGGCTGGTACGGCTGCGCGAACGAATGCTGCTGCGACGGCTGTCCAGGCTGGCTCATGGGCTGGAACTGAGGCTGGTAGGGCTGATTGTTCAAGGTTATTTCCTCCTCCATGTGTAATTCAGGCTTGGTTAAGATGAGCCAAAAGCATCCTCCCTATTCGGGAGAGCCGCCTCCCGCCTGAGATGCAATCCATTCATCCAGAAAGCCGGGCGTCATGATTCCTTCGACTCCCCAAAGGCACCGAATTCAGGCCGCTGTCCCGAGGCTCACAACAGAAGCCGGTACAGCGCCAGGACGGCCGCTCCGGCCGCGGCAAAGCCGAGTTGAATCCAAGCCAGCCCTTTTGTCCAGCCGCCTTCCTTCTTTTTGCCCAGCCATTCGTACATCCGCAAATCCGCCGTAAGCATGAACAGGCCGCATAACAGGCTCAGGATGACGAACACGACGAGGCTGTAGTTGTAATCGAGCATTCGGTCCAAACCTCCTTGCGCGGAATCAATTGAGCTTCAGCCCTTCCCTGCGGATCGCGACCTTGCATTCCAGCTCGAATGTCATGCCTGCGTACTCCCGCTCCCAATCCTCCTTGGATTTGATGACGCTGTTCCAGTACGCGGGCTCCCGGGCGCGGAACATTTCCCCGAAGCCGAACGGATCGCTCCGGTAACGCTGGGTTTTGCGAATGAACTCCAGCAGGAAGTAGGAAACCTCCTTCCCCATGTGGTTGCGGATCAGGTCGAAATCCTCCGCCGTATAACGCTCGGATTCGCCGTCGATCTTCTCCTCGATGCTGGTGTCCAGATGGACGACGATATGCGCGTGAGGCTTGCCGTTCCGAATGGATACCTTCGTCTGGGCGATGCGGCGGTTGCTTTTGAGCATGATCGCGCCTATGCCCGGCACATCCCCGAGGATGGAATAGCCTCCCGGATTGAGCCCCTTGATGGCCATGTAGCTGCCGATTTCGATCGGCTCCGAATGGCCGACCATTTTGCCCCCGCGGAACAGCGCCATCCCCTTGAGCAGGATGTTCTCCTTCTGGCGAATGGATACGTAAGGAAGGAACTCGTCCTGTCCGAGGCGCGATTCGGCGCTCCAGAAGTTGCCGGAGTACTGGGGAGGGAATTTGCCCATCTCCACCGACTTTTCAATCATGGACAGCAAATAGAGGGTAGGGACCCGCTCAAGCGGCGGCGCCACGTTCATCAGCTTGTTCGCCTCGATATCCGAGACGACGATCCAGGTGGAGCGCCTCACCTCCGAGTTGCGGCGGAAGTAGTCGTTGATGTCTTCCATCCCTCTGCGGGCGATCTTCTCGCTGACGACGATGATCCGCAGATGGATCAGGCTGCGCGGATCGGCGATTTCCTGCTGCAGGTTGTTGAGCGCATCGTCGATGGAATAACCCGTCACCTTCACGACCCATACGGGCAGCCCTCCCTGCTTGCCGCCGCCGCTCTCTCCCGGACCGAGCGGCACCCTGCCGGGAATGGCGATCTGGGCCGTCACCAGAATCCGGTGGTTCCGCAACGATTTGGGCTCATGCAGATGAGTCGTATGCTCGTGGTCGCCGGCTGCAGCCTCATTCACCTCATCGATCGCCATGCCGAGAATAAGAGCGCGATCCTCCAGCTCCTGCCGGTCCCAGCAGCCGCTCAATAGGGGCAAAGCGATCGCCGCCGCCAGCGCCAAGGCCGGCATGCGCCTCCAGCTAGGCATGGGCCCGCCTCCTTCCCGACCGGATGAACGACATGACCAGCAGCAGCAAGGGATACGCTGCCGTCAGCAAAAATCCGTAGCGCCCGGACAAGTCCCACAAGGAGTATAGAACATGGATGTTGGGCGGAATCATCGACACGGCGTACACGGCCGGCATATAGAAGGAAGCGAGCATGCGATGGTCTTCGAGGCGGAACAGATCGCGGCTGGCATGGACGGAGAAGTAATAGGTCGCATAGATGGTCGTATAGATCGAGATGACCCAGATGATCAGGAACAGCGCATCCAGCCGCTGTCCGACGCCCATCGACGCGCTGCGCGCCGTCTCCAGCGTCGGATAGGTCAGAATCTTCGTCTCCTCGGCTCCGAACATGCCCACCGTCGTCAGGACGACCAGCAGATAAAGCGAGCCGCCGACCGCGGCGCCGATCGCGACGGACGATGCCGCCCGCTTGGGGAATTTCATGAGCGGCACGAGCAGGCAGAACACGAAGGACATTTGCGACAAGGAGGCGATCTTCACCGATTCGTTCGGCCAGTCTCCGCGATGGTTGCCGATCAGCGGCAGCAGATTGTTCGGATCGATGCTGCGGGTCGCGATCAGCACGATGAAGAGGCCCGGCAGCAGAATGAACGGCAGGTAGAAGGAATGGACGAACGAAAACTTGATCAGGTCCCGCCGGGCCGACAAGGCCACGACGAGCAAAAGCATGCATTCGACGATCTGCATGGGCGTCTTCTGGAGCAGGACAAGCACGACGACTTCCCCGAACTGCCGCAGCGATATGCCGGACACGAGCAGGAAATACAGGATCAGCAGCCCGTTCATGACTCGCGCGACCGGAGCGCCGACCAGCTTCTCGCTGAAAAAGATCAGGTTCTCTCCGGGATGCCGGCTGCAGAGATAGGCCAGCAGCAGCAGAGACATGGTGCCGCAGAGAATTCCTGCTGCGGTCAACAGCGGAGCTCCGCTTTCGGCCCCTACGGCGGCGAATCGCGGCAAGGTCAGGACGCCGATGCCGACATTGGCGCTCGTCACGAGCGCGGCCATTCGAATGGAAGAGATCGACAGCGTATCACTCATGGGCCCGGGTATCCTCCTCGCCGGCATACTGCAGCGTTCTCCGCATCGGCGCGTCCGCAGCATCGGGCGGCAGCCGGTTGGCATCGAGCGTGTGCAGATGCGAAGGACGCTTCCTCATCCACCAGATAGGGCCGCGCAGGAGCAGATCCTTGAAGCCCTGCCAATTGCCAGGCACGAACGGTGCCATATAGGGGACGCCGAACGATTCCATGGCGAGCAGATGGTTCGCGATGAAGAGCAGTCCGATCAGCACGCCGAACAAGCCGAACGAGCCGGCCAGAATAATGAGCGGAAACCTCAGCATCCGCAAGGCGATCGCCGCATTGTAAGCGGGCGTTGCGAACGAGCCGATCGTCGTAAAGGCGACGATGACGACGGTGATCGGGCTGGAGAAGCCGGCCGAGACGGCCGCCTGTCCGATGATGAGCACGCCGACGATGCTGAGCGCGCCGCCGATTACCTGGGGAAGACGGATGGTCGCTTCCCGGAGAATCTCCATCGATATTTCGATCATGAGCACCTCAATCACCGTCGGGAAAGGAACGCCGGCTCTGCCTCCCGCCACCGCCACGGCGAAGTCGGTCGGAATCAGCTCCGGGTTGAAGGAGATCAGCGATACATAAAGAGCCGGAAAAATGAGGGAGGTGACAAGCGCCACCAGCCGGATTATCCGGATGAGGCTGCCGATGAGGAACCGCTCCGTATAATCGTCCAGCGTCTGATAGAACTGGCTGAAAAAGCAAGGCACGATGAGCGCGAACGGAGAGCCGTTGCTCAGGATGGCGATCCGCCCTTCCAGCAGCGCCGCCGCGGTTTTGTCCGGCCTTTCCGTGTTCTGGATTTGCGGAAACGGGGAGAACGGCTGATCCTCGATGAACTGCTCGATATAACCGGCGTCCAGGATGGCGTCCGTATCGATTTTGGCCAGCCGGCCCAGCACGCGCTCGACGATAGCTGGATCCGCGATGCTCGACAAATAACAGACGGCGACATTCGTATTCCCGCGCCTGCCGATCGGAGCCATCTTCACCTTGAGGTCGGTCGTCGAGAGGCGGGATCGCACGAGCGCGATGTTCGTATCGAGCGACTCGATGAAGCCTTCGCGCGGGCCGCGTATGACCTGCTCGGTCTGGGGCTGCTCGATCGCCCGTTTCTTGATGTCGCGGGTGTTGACGATCAGCGCCTTGTGGCTCCCGTCGATGCAGATGAGCGTTTCTCCCGAGGTGACCGCGAGAAGCATCGGGACGATCGAAATCTCGGCGCTTGCATCCGCCGCATGCAGACAATCATGGAGCGCGTAATCGGCGATCCGGCTCGCATGCAGCTGTTCCGCTTGTCCGTCCTTCAATGCCGTCATCAAAGGCTGCAGGATGTCCCGGTTGATCCGGTCCTGGTCGACCATCGGCTCCAGGAAGACGGCAGCGGCGTTGAAGCTTCCGAAAATGCGGAACTGCCGGATCGCGATATCGTCCGTATCCCCGAAAACCTCTTTGAGCATGCGGAGCATCTCGTCGAGTCTCGCGGATGCCTGCATGCCCTCATACTTCCTCAGCGTCAGGTCTTTGACGGGAACGGAAGCGGTACGCTTGAACAGATTGGATTTGCCCTGCCAGCTTCCCATCGCCCTTCTCCCCTTCCCCGAATGTGCAAGTACCGGTAGTATATCCAGCCGATTCCGGGGTATGTACCCTTTTCCAGCCAAGGAAGGAGAACCGAAAAAGGCTTCGGACGTTTTGTCCGAAGCCTTGAAGGAAGGATGGAACGGGGAAAAGCTCAGGACAAGGCCTCCCACCTGGGCCACATCTCGACCGGATTCCGCTCGTAGATTTCCTTTTCCCTGAACAGGAATTGATGCATGATGAACTCCCGCCGGATCGTGGCGAAGTCGTCGTGAACCTCCTTGATGAAGGCATTGATCTCCTTCTCCTCGTAGCTGCGCCCCGCCTCCAGCCGGTCCGCCAGATGCTCCAGCACGATCAGCTTCTTCTTCAATTGGGCCGGGATGCTCTTCAGCCTGCCGTCCTTGTCAAAGAAGTTCTTCAGCACCCCGCTGCGGAATTTCTCCGCTCGTTCGTCCATCATCGGATTCTCCTCCCGGCTGTCCGCCGTCCGGCGGTAAATCAAGCTCGCGGCTCCCTGCGCTCCGCTGCGGATGAAGTAGTCGTTGAGCGTAAAATAAATCGTGTTCTTGTCGCGCCGCTCGTTGATCAGGCTTGCCTCGCGCAGCTTGGCCGCATGATGGGTGATCGTCGCCGGCGTCAGCGACAGCTTCTCGGCGAGCGCCTGCCCGTTCAGCTCGCCCTCGGCCAGCAGGATCAGCATCCGGATGCGCGTCGGATCGGCCAGAGCCTTGTGGTAAGCGACCACTTTCTCCAGCTGCATGAAGACCAGCTCCTTTCCTGTAATTTAATCATAATCTAATTAGATATTAGTCGAATTTATTACCTTCGTCAAGAGCTGATGGTGAGCTCCCCACGAGGACAGGAACGATAAAAAAGCCTCCTTCAGGATGTGGCCCGAAGCGGAGGCTTCAATACGGATGAACTGTTCAAGCGAACTTGCTCGTGAGTTTGTTGAGGTAGGTGCTGGGATGGAGAGCCGGGTGCTTGAAAAACTCCCCGGCATCCTCGACCTTGCGGGATACGCCGAGATCGTAGCCGATCATCTCTCTGACCGTCTTTGCGAAGGCGCCGCCTCTCACCAGGACGCCAAGCTCGAAGTCATGGCAGGCGCTGCGCTCGTTCAAGTTGTAGGAGCCGTGAAACACCGCATCCGACCTGCGGTCGTAAGCGACTTTCCAATGGGAAAACCGTTCCGTTCCGCTGTAATCGTAAAAGGAAACGCCCTTCTCGAAAGGGAGGCGCATATGGCCTCGGACGGCAGCGAGATTGGTGGGATGATCGTTGACATGGAGCGGGTTGCAGATGGCTATATGCGCCGCCCTCTCCTCATCCAGACTCTGCAGCGCCTTCCAGAACTCGTCGTCGATGAGGTAAGGATTCACGATGACCGTCTCGTCCCCGGCATGCTTCAGCAGGTCAAGATGATACCGTTGGATCAGGTTCGCGGGATTGCCGGCAAAGCTGGCGACCAGCGTGCATTCCTCGTCTCCATATCGTCTGTTCGCCGAGGAGGGGCAATAGAATTCATCCCCGGGATCGAACGAATCCCCTGTCGCTACGCCCCATTGAGCGGCGAAAATCCGGTTCGCGGAATATGCCGCCTCTCCCCGGATCCGGAAGCAGCCGTCATGCCATTCCTTCGGGCTGCCCGGAATTCCCATCCGACGGCCGCCGGCAATGACATTCCCCTCTGCGATGATCGGCGTGTCGCCCAAGTACTGGTCGCCTACGTTGAGGCTGCCGAGTATAAGCGTATGACCGTCCAGCACGATGAATTTCCGGTGGTTGATGATGTTGAGCCCCGTCTCTGCCTGGGCTTGGGCGAAATCATGGACATACAGGCTGCTGTCCGGCACGCCCCTCTCCGCCAGCTCCCTGCGCTTCGCCGGCCACGCCTCCTTGGGACAGCAGCTCTCAAATGTGTTGACGACTTGCGCGCCAGCCGCCTCCAGCCTTTCCTTGAGGAGCGGGAAGCGGCCATATTCCAGGTTATGGTCGTAGCCCAACGCGCTCAGCGTCGCATCGACCATGAGACGCACCTGAACGCCGCGTTTCAAAGCCGCCTCCAGAGCGGCAGCTACCCGATTGCCGGACTTGTCGTTGAAGAAGAGCATGACGGAGAAATGGATGTAGCGCTTCGCTCCCGCGATTTCCTCCAGAATCATCTCCAGGCTGTCCGGCCCGTTCACGAACGCCTCGGCGCGGTTTCCCTGTGTCGTATGGGGAGCAAGCAGGCTGAGATTCTCAAGCCGCATCCCGCTCACCTCATAAGCGATTCTCTCCAGCCCATCCTCCGTGGCGCCGGGCAGCAGGTTCAGCTGGCTGCATTCGGTCAGAAAGCCTCCCAGAATCTCCTGCCGCCAGCGCACGGCCCCGGTCCTGTCGAGCAGTTCCCGTGCGAGGCGCGCCGCATCCTCAGCGTCCTCCACGGCGCCGTTGTCGAAGCTGCCGGACAGCAGGCAGTTGAAGAAATCCACCATCCCGCGCCGCAGTCTTTCGTCCCATGCCTTTTCCGCGATTCGTTTCTGTTCCATCGTTTATTCGCCTCCGATAGTGGCCGAGCCTGGATGCCGATAGAGAATATTAAACGGAAATCGGGGACCTGTCCCAGCTCGGAGAGGCTTGGAAATTATTTCTTGCCTGCAAGCACTTTTCAGAAGGATAGCGGGAGGCGCTTCTCCCGTGCATGATCATGGATTAAAGTGGAAATTCAATGAGTCGGCAATAAATAATGAACCCGCCTCATTGTTAGGACCATATAGATGTGAATGGCCATTCAGAAGGGAGCAGCTACTTGGATATTGAAGCACTGGGTAATCTTGTACAGCTGCATGGCAAAGCGATATACGGATTTTGCTACAAGCTTGCGGGAAATAAGGCAGACACGGATGATCTCTATCAGGAAACGTTCCTGAAGGCGATTGAAGTGCGCCACAAATTGGACGCAAGCCAAAATCCAAAGGGATTTCTGATTTCTATTGCGGTTGGATTGCGTAAAAACAACCGGCGGAAATGGGCTCGAAGGCAGAGAATTGCGCCTATAGCGGAGCTCAATGAGGCTGTGGACAAGCACTCTTGGCCCTACAGCAATGAGACGCCTGAAGATGCTGTCCTGTCGCAGGAGCTTCGCGGGATGATACAAGCGGCGGCGGACAGGCTGGACGATCGGTTGAGAATTCCGCTCTATATGCATTATACAGCGGAAATGTCCATTGATGAGGTCGCATCGGCGCTCAGAATTCCGTCCGGTACGGTAAAAAGCAGGCTGTCTAGAGCCCGGGAGGCTGTAAAAAAAATGTTGGAGGTTGAGTCCCTTTGAATGAGTCCGAGAAGTGGGACCGGTTGTTCAAGGAAGCTTTGGCTTCGACAGCGGAGCCCGATGAGGAATTGAATGAAAGAATGTTGAACCGGATAAAGGAGAGAAGCAGAAGAATGCCTGTATTCAGAAAAAGGATTTCCATAGCCGTGCTGGTTGCCGTATGCACGCTGGTCATGTCGATAACGGCTGTTGCCGCTACTCAATTTTTCAACCCCAAGCAGGTTGCGGAACACTTGGGAAAAGATATTTTGGCCAAAGCGTTTGAGAGCAAAGATGCCATCGAAATCAATCAAACGGTCGCTTCCGGCGACTACAGCTACACCTTGCACGGGATCGTCTCGGGAGCGGGGCTCGAAGAGATGAACAGCTCTGCACAAACCGTCAATCCGGCCAGAACCTATGCGGTTTTGTCCATCACCAGACAGGATGGCAAGCCTATGCCGGCTACAAGCGACGCGGAATACGGCAAAGTGCCATTCTTCGTATCCCCTTTGATTAAAGGCCAGAAGCCATGGCAGGTTAATATCATGACGATGCATGGCGGTTACAGCGAGACTGTTATAGACGGGATTATGTACAGATTGATTGAATGCGACGGATTGGAGATGTTCGCCGACAGAGGTGTCTATTTGGCTGTCAGCAGCGGCGAAAGCTTCTATAACAGCGAAGCGTTCGCGTATAACGAAAGCACAGGCGAAGTGAAGCCTAATGCGGATTATAAAGGGACTTCCATTTTGTTTGACCTGCCTCTGGACAAAGCCAAGGCCGATCACGCCAAGGCCGAGGCCTATCTGAAGAAAATGCGGAACGAACCATCCCCAAAAACCGGAGCGGATCCGGAGACCGCATCCAATGACGCTGAAGCGGATATGGTCAAAAAAATGGATGAGTTGAAGAATAAAATACCCGATGGCGAGATCATACCCGAATCCGTCAAAGAAGTGACTTATGACGACTTAGGCAGAGCGATCTATGAATATGACGGCTGGAAGTCTGCATTATCTGTGGACATGCTGTTTACTGAAGGCCAAACGGGCTATTCGGACGCCGTACAATTCAGCGAGGCGAACGGCAATTACATGGCGCTTCAATTTGCCAGAGACGAAAAAGGCGTTATTACAGGTAGAGTAATCAACCTTGAATAGGGATGCGTCCGGCACGAGCGAAGCCGCTCTGCCGGTTTTTTTTGTAAACAGCGCGCCCAGAGCCAATATTCTAGCGCATCTTCATCATCTAGCATGCGCCCATTATCATTCCACTGACCGTACCTTTTGCCTTCCGCAGCTTGGGAACCGTTTTTCTTTTTATCCTCTATACGCTGAAACAGCCGTCAACCAGACCCGTCCAGAATGCTGGCCTGCAAACCCTCGATGGTCACCGCCGCAAGGCGACCCTTCAAGGCAGCCTGGGCCGCCGCCCGCAGCTCGGCCTACAGCGCGTCCTCGATGCCACGGCCGATCTCGCAGGCCGGATTCGGATGGTCGTGGAAGCTGAAGAGGCCCTCGTCGGCGGCTGCCTCTACTATGGAAAACCGGCTGCTGATCGGCTTCATCGTTCATCCCCCCCTCTATGGTAGCGATGGTAGTTCCGGGAGGCTGAAATGCTAAGCCGCCGCCGCGTTAACTCCGATTTCCAGGCATGCATCCTAATCAACGGATGCCGCCATCCGGCTTCTAAAGACGCTGCTTTAAACAAAAGAAACTCCCTTCGGCCGAAGGGAGTTTCTTGCTGAACCTCGCGCCTAGAAGCTGCTCGGCGGCGGCGGTACGGGAGGATGCGAGGGCGGATTCGGAACGAATGTCCTGGACGCGCTGACGAACAGCGTTATGGCGGTCGCCAGATGCATGAACATGCCGACAAACGGAATCCAGGCGATCAGCGAAGTGATGATGCCGAGAATGGAGCTGCTGCTCGATTCGCCATTGCTCTTGGACAAGGCGAAGGTAATGATATGCAGAATAAGCATGACGAATAAAGGCACATAACCGAAGCCGATCACGATGAAGGCTCCGACAAGCGGAATGCCGAGGACCAGTTCCATGGCCCCCGTCAGCCATTTCATGGTGCGGGATGCAGGCATGAAGGTATTCCCCCTATAGTCTGATAGAACCACTATATCAGGAGAATTTACAAAATACTACCATCATCCGCCGCTCTCATCCCCGTTCAGGTACAATCAGGCGTACAATCCGAGCTCCGCCAGCTGCAGCTCCGCGCCGCCGTTGTTGGCGGTCACGTTCAGCCGGTAATACTTGAAGGCGGACGTATTGGAGATTGCATAGGTTTTCGTCTGGAAGCGGGAGGCGAACGTCTCCCCGCTGCGCGTATCGAGCGTCGTCCAGCTGCTGCCGTCGTTCGAGCCTTGGAGACTCCAGCTCTTCGGATCCCGGGCCGGAAAATCGTTGGCCGAGGTGAGGCTGTACTGGCGGGCGGCATAGGCATTGCCTCCGCCGAACTGGTACTGGAGCCAGCCGCTGCCGGCGAAGATCAGCCACTTGGTGCCGCTCGCCCCGTCGAACGCCTTGGACACGTCCTCGCCGGACGGGCTGCCGCCTTGGCTGGCCGAAGCGGTGCCGCCGGCCGTCAGCGAGCCGTTGCCCGTGGAGCCGGCTACGGCGCTGTTGATCGCGCCCGCATAATCCGCCGCGGAGCCGTACTGCGAGTATTTGAGAATATCGTCGTAGAGCCACATGAATCCGCCCGCAATGCCGGCGCTGCTCTTCCAGCCCGCCATTCGGCTCTGCACCTGCGCCGGCGTATTGCCATAGGAAGGCGTCTTGCTGTCGAGGCCGGGCATGACGGTCAATCCGAGCGCGCTGCTCCAGGCAGCGGGGCTGTTGCCGGCTCCCCCGTCGTATACCTGCAGATAGATGCGGTCGACCTTGGCGCCGATTCCGGTTTTGACGTTCTTCCAGTAGGTCTGGTTGTTGTAGGGACAGAGCGTGATGCCGACGCCCAATCCGGTCAGCATCTTGCCGAAGGAAACGGTCGTGCCCGAATCGTACAGATCCTCGTCGTCGAAGCTGACCGCATCCGCGCCCGTCGCTTGCAGCAGCGCGGCGAAGTTGCGGTACAGAATGCTGCCGCTTCCTGTTCCCTGGGAGGCGATGAGGCTCTGGATGTTGTGGAAGTCGTTCACCGCCGCGGAGCCGACGCTCAGCTCGATCCGCTTCACTCCCGTCGTCCCCTGCTTGAGCGAGGCCAGCTCGGACGGCCAGGAAGCCTTGCCTACGTACGATCCGCCGGATGCCACCAGCTGATCGTTGTAGACGAGGTCGCCGTTCGCGTTGACGTGGATCGTCCACAGCATGACGGTCGTGAAGCCGGATGCCTTGAGGTCGTTCATCGTCGCGGTTCCGCCGCTGTAGAACGGTCCTCCGCCATAGATGACAGACTCGCCGCCCGCGGCGGCGGCAGCCCTCGCCGGCACGCTTGCCGCTGCAGCCGTCAGGCTCAGCAGCAGCGCCGCCATCACCAGCCAGTTCAACATGCGCTTGTTCATCATCAATCTCCCTCCTTTGAATGGATTTGCCGCTGATCTTCATCAATTCGTGATACCGCTTACAGATGCTTGAAGCGCGGCGGAAGAGCTCTGCCCTTCCTCTTCTACCGTAACCGCCGATCTTCCGCGCGGCCAGTTGCCAAATTAAATCTCCGATGTATAAAGGATAGTTGATATCGCTAAAAAAAAGGTTTACAGCGGGTGCCGCTCTCCCTATAATGAGAACCATCGCGATTCTTAATAGTAAAAAATACGATTATCTGCAAGGGGATGCCTGTTTTATGCTCAAAAAGATTTTTCTCTTTCCGTCTCTTATCCTTTTCCTCCTGCTGCTTGCCGCCTGCTCCGATGCCAAGGAAGCCGGGACAGGCGGCTCCGAACGGGTCCAAGCCTTCGGCAAGAGCCTCCGCCTTCTCTTTAATATCCAGAGCCATGCTATCGACCCTCATACCGATACGACTTACATCGCCGTGAGAGCCGGCATCGCCGAAACGCTGGTCGTCATCAGCGACGAACTCGGCCTGCAGCCCGGCCTGGCGGATGACTGGAGCAGCAAGGACGGCCAGCACTGGACATTCCATATCCGGGAGGGAGCGGCCTTCCACGATGGACAGCCGCTCGACGCGGAAGCGGTCAAGCTTTCCCTTGTGCGGGCCCAGGAGCTGAATCCGGCTGTCCGGAACACGCTTCGCCTTCGCGAAATCCATGCCGACGGCCAGCTGCTGAAGCTGGTGACGGAAACCCCCAACCTGGAGCTTCCCTCCAGCTTTGTGCACCCCAACACCGCCATCGTCGCTCCCTCCTCCACGGATTCGAACCCGGTCGGAACCGGTCCCTTCAAGCTTGCCGACTTCCGTTCCGGCAGCAGCCTCAAGGTCGACCGGAACACCGGCTATTGGGGCGGTCCGGTCAAGCTTGAGCATGCCGAGATTCTCTTCAATTCGGACGCCAACGCGAGGCTGATGGCGATCAAGGCCGGGAGCGCCGATATCGTCTTTCGTCCGCCGCTGGAGAGCTTCGCCCAGCTTCAAAGCGACCCTTCCCTCACGGTGGAATCCCGGTCCGGCTTGAGAACCCACCTCCTGATGTACAACATGCGCAACCGACATCTGGCGCAGGAGCAGGTGCGCAGAGCGTTCGATCATCTCATCGACCGCGAGACGATCACCAAGGACATCATGGCCGGCCAGGCTACGCCGGCTGCCGGCGCCTTCCCGGCCGAAGCGCCATTCTCTCCCGCTTACAGGCCCAAGGCGTTCAGCCTCGATCTGGCTCGCGAGGCATTCCGGGAAGCAGGTTTTACCGTCGAGGGGGGCAAGGTGTCCGATCAAGGCAAACCTCTCTCCTTCCGCCTTCTCACCTACTCCTCCCGAGCCGAGCTGCCGCTGATCGCCCAGCTTGTCCAAGCCCATGCAGGCGAGCTCGGCATCAAGCTGGAAATACGCCAGGCGGAGAACATGGATGAATATCTCTCCGCCAACGACGACTGGGACCTGGCTACCTACAGCCTCGTCACGGCGCCGCGAGGCGAAGCCGCCTACTTCCTGAACAGCGGGTATTTGCCGGAAGGCGCTCTGAATTACAGCCACATCGATCATCCCGGCCTGCAGGCAGCGATCGGCACCCTCAATGAGACCGTAGACGCCGCGGAGCGGCTCGAGCGCAGCCGCCAGGCGATGGCTATCGCGGACAGCGAGACGTTGAACTCGTTCATCGTCCATCCCAATATCGTTGTCGTCTACAGCGGCAAGGTCCTAGGCTGGAAAACGACGATGAGCGAGTATTATCTGCTCACCAAAGACCTGGACGTCGCGAGCTGACATGGCTGCGTCCATCGCCAGAAAAGTTTTGCGCCTGCTTGTATTCCTGCTCGGCCTCACCTTCCTGAGCTTTTGCCTGCTGAAGCTTGTGCCGGGAGATCCCGTCCGGGGCATCCTGCGGGTGGACGAGATGGCGGCGACCCAGGACCAGATGGGAGGAATCCGTAAGGAGCTCGGACTCGATCTGCCGCTGTACCGCCAGTACGGCATTTGGCTGTCCCAGCTTCTTAAGCTGGACTTAGGCTCCTCCTACTTGAGCGGACGGCCGGTCGCGGCCGAATTCGCCGAGAAGCTCCCGAACACGCTGGCGCTTGCAGCCGGTTCGCTGCTCGTCATGCTGCTCGTCTCCCTGCCGCTTGGAGCGCTCGCCGCCAGGCATCGGAACCGATGGCCGGATCGGATGAGCCGCTATATGTCGGCAGCCGTTTCTTCCATGCCCAGCTTCTGGCTCGGACTGCTGCTGATCGATCTGTTCGCGGTTCGCCTTCAGCTGCTTCCCCCGATGGGCAGCGAGGGAATCGCCTCTCTCATCCTGCCTTCCGCAACGCTGGGCCTGTCCATGGCAGCCCTCTACGTCGGCCTGATCCGCTCCAGCCTGATCGAAAGCGGGAGCCAGGAGTTCATCCTGTCGGCGCGGGCTCGCGGCATTCATCCTTTCCGCATCTTTGTCCGGCATCAGCTGCGGCACAGCCTCGTCCCTCTGCTGACGCTGCTCGGCGAAAGCCTGGCCAGCCTGCTCGGAGGAACGGTCGTCATTGAAACCTTGTTCAATTACCCGGGCATCGGCAAATGGATCGTCGATGCGGTGTCTGCCCGCGACTATCCCGTCATCATGGGCTATGTGCTGTTCGCCGCCTTGTTCATCCTTCTCGTCAACCGTTCGACGGAGGCGGCTTGCCGGCTTGCCAATCCCGAACTGGCACGAAAGGAGCTTCGCCATTCATGAACACAACCATGCGAAACGCCGGCATGCTGATTGCTGCCGCAGCGGCTGTCGCCCTATTCTCGATTCCTTCTCCCACTCCCTGGAATCCGTATGAGATCTCCATGGGAGAACGCCTGCTGCCGCCGGGAACGGAGCACTGGCTCGGCACGGACCATCTGGGACGCGACCTGCTGGCGAGAATCATCGCCGGGGCCCGTCCCACCATCGGGATCGGCCTGGCCGTCCTGCTCGTCTCCATCGCCATAGGCGTGCCCCTCGGACTGCTGTCCGGGATGAAGGGCGGCCGTGCGGACAGCATCTTCAAGCCGATCATCGACGGCTTCATGACGTTTCCCGATTACCTGTCCGCCATCATTCTGAGCGCGCTTCTGGGACCCGGGCTCATGTCCATGCTCATAGCCGTGATCGCTGTTAAATGGGTGCGCTATGCCCGTCTCGCACGCAGCGTGGCGCTGGCGGAAAAAGAAAAGGACTACGCCGCCATGGCTCTGCTCAGCGGCCTCTCGCCGGTCCGTTTGGTTCTCAAGCATATCCTTCCGCATGCAATGGGCCATGTCGCTGCGCTCGCGGCCGCGGATCTCGGCAAGATCATCCTGCTGATGGCCTCCTTGTCCTACCTCGGCCTCGGCTCCCAGCCGCCGGCGCCGGAATGGGGCTCCATGCTGAGCGAAGGGCGCGCCTATTTCCATGCGGCGCCCCATCTGATGCTCGCACCCGGCCTGGCCGTCATGGCCGCCGTGCTGCTCGCCGGCTTCGCGGGCAACCGGCTGCGCGACCGGTACGACGTCAAGCTCAAAGGAGGAGCGGAATAATGCTCGCGATATCGAAGCTTTCCATCCGCAGCGGAAGCCAGGAGCTGGTCCGCTCGCTGAGCCTCGAGCTGCAGGACGGGGAATGGCTCGGGCTCGCCGGGGAAAGCGGCAGCGGCAAGTCGCTGACCGCAGCCGCCATCGGAGGCTTGCTGCCCCGGCCGCTGTCATGCAGCGGATCGATTCTCTGGAACGGGCTTGAGCTGCTCCGCCTGGACGCCAAGTCTCGGCGCCGGCTGCTCGGCAGCGAAATCAGCTACGTGTTCCAGGATTACCGGAATACGTTCACCCCGTTCCTGACGATCGGCTCCCAGCTGACGGAGCTGCTCGAAGCCCATTTATCCCTTGCTGCCCGCGACCGCAGGCAGCGATGCCTGGAGGAGCTGGAGCAGGCGGGCCTCCCTGCAGAGCGGGTGTTCGGCAGCTATCCGTACCAGCTGAGCGGCGGCCAGCTCCAGCGCGCCGCCATCGCCGCCGCCCTGCTGCTGCGTCCTAAGCTGCTGATTGCAGATGAGCCTACAACAGCGCTGGACAGCCTCTCCTCGCGCAAAGTGCTGGGACTGCTCGACGCCGCCAAATCCCGCTTCGGCATCTCGATTATTTGGATCACCCATGACTTGAGGCATGCCCGAAGGCATGCGGACCGGATCGCGGTCATGAGGACGGGAAGCATCGTGGAGACCGGGTCCGCCCGCCAGGTGCTGGAGCATCCCGCCCATCCTTATTCCCGGCGGCTGATCGCTTCCATTCCCCCCGCTGCGGCGCGAGATGCCGGAGCGGCTGGCCGCCTCCGCCGGCCTGGAAGGAGAAGATCCTCTTGACCATCCACGATAATGCCCCCCTGTTGACCGTCCGGAACGTCCGCAAAAATTACGGCGGCAAAGCGGTGCTGCATGACGTCAGCTTCGAGCTGAAGAAAGGCGAATGCCTCGGCATCGTCGGCGAAAGCGGCAGCGGCAAAAGCACGCTGGCACGCTGCCTGCTCACCTTGAGCGGTTGGGATGAAGGCGAAATTGCGTTTCGGGGCGAGCCGCTTGCCAAAGCCTCCAGAGCCAAGCTCATGCAAGTCCGGCCGCAGATGGGAGCCGTCTTCCAGAATCCCGCCGCTTCTCTCAATCCGCGCCTGCGCATCATCGACTCCCTCCTGGAGCCGCTTGACCAGCGGAGAGGGTTCCGCCCTGCAATCCTGGACGGCGTACCGCCGGGAAGGGAGGCAGCCGCGGCAGCGCTTCTTGAGCTGGTGCGCCTGCCTGCCTCGACCATGGGCAGCTATCCCCATGAGCTGAGCGGCGGGCAGAAGCAGCGGATCGCCATCGCCAGAGCGATCAGCTCGGCTCCGGCCTTCCTCGTGCTGGACGAGCCGACGGCCAGCCTCGACATGACCACCCAGGCGGCCGTTCTGGATCTGCTCAAGGACTTGCGGAAGGAGCTGTCGCTGTCCTGCCTGTTCATCTCCCATGATCTGGCGGCCGTCCACTTCATGAGCGACGAGACGATGGTCATGCGAAACGGGCATATCGTCGACCGGTTCCGCAACAAGGAGCTGTTCGACGACGTCCGCCACGACTACACGAAGCTGCTGCTGGAGGTCTTTCAGGAATGAACGACCCTTCTTCCCTTCCCGGACACCGCGCTTACTTGCGGCTCGTCCTCCCGCTCACGGCCGCAACGCTGTCAACGCCTCTTCTGGGCATGGTCGACACCGCGGTCGTCGGGAACCTCGGGGATCCCGCCGTGCTTGGGGGCACAGCTCTGGCGGTCGTTTTGTTCAACACCCTCTACTGGCTGTTCGGCTTCCTGAGGGTCAGCACCTCGGGGTTTGCGGCGCAAGCCCGGGGAAGCAGCGACATGGAGCGGGCTTCCGCCCAGCTCATCCGCCCGCTGGCGGTCTCCCTGCTGCTCGGCCTCGCTTTCATCCTGCTGCAAAAGCCGATCTTCTCCGGCTTTATCGCACTGTACAAGCCCGATCCCGACGTCGCCCGCTTCGCCTGGCAATACTACGGCATCCGCGTCTGGGGCGCTCCCGTGACGCTCGCCAACTACGCGATTCTGGGCTGGCTGCTCGGAATGGCTCATATCCGCCAAACGCTGATCCTCCAAATCGGCGCCAACATGCTCAATCTCGTGCTGGCCCTGCTGTTCGTGCAGACGCTGTCCTGGGGAGCGGCCGGCGCGGCCTGGGCCCTCCTGATCGCGGAGAGCGGCTCCCTGCTGCTCGGCCTGGCCTTTGTGCTGCGTTCTCCCCATTTCCGGCTTAGCCTGCCGGGCGCGGCGGCGGCCCTTGGAGCAGGCGGATGGGCGGGGATGTTCCGGGCCAACGCCGATCTGTTCATCCGAACCTTGTGCCTGCTCGGAATGATCAACGGCTTCACGGCGGCGAGCGCATCTCTAGGCACGACATTTCTGGCCGCGAACGCA
>NZ_CBRA020000111.1:0-15011 GCF_000469945.2 Paenibacillus sp. P22
ACCAGCAGCTCGGAATCGACCTTGACACGCGCCTGTCGCTGAACTGGTCTTCGTTCATGGATCGATCAGCTTCTCGACGATAAGGGCTCCCATCGTGTACTTCGGCTGGTTGACGGTGCTGAGCGTCGGCGTGATGTACTTGCTGATGCGGTTGTTGTCGACGCCGACGACAGCGAGGTCCTCGGGTATGCGGATGCCGCGTTCCCTGCAGATCTTGTAGATGCCTAAAGCCATCTCGTCGTTGGCGGCATACACGGCGGTGAAATCGGCGGACCGCGACAGCAGCCGCTCCATCGCCTCGTAGCCGCCTGCCTCGCTGAAGTTCCCGTTCTCGATCAGCTCGGGACGGAACGGAAGGCGGTGCTCCTTGAGCGCCTTCATGTATCCTTCCAGCCGCTCGTAGCTGTCGATCGATTCCGCATAACCGCTGAGAAAGGCGATGCTCGTGTGGCCCATTCCGACCAGATGGGTCACGACCTCGGTGGAGAATTTGACGTTGTCGGTATAGATGCAGGGCACGCCTTCATGCTCGATGTGGCGGCCGACGATGCCGATGGCGTAGCCTCTGCCGGCTATGTCGAGGATGTCGGAATCGGGGATCGCTGGAGCGACCAGGATCGCGGCGTCCACGGTGCGGTTCATCAGGAGCGTAAGGTATTCCAGCTCCTTGGACGGCTGGTTCTCGGCATCGCAGATCAGCACCTTGTAATGCTTCACGTATGCCATGTTCTCCATTCCCTTGATGATCTCCGTGAAATAGGACACGTTGATATCCTGCACGATGACCGCGATGGTCTTCGTCTTCTGCACGCGCAGGTTTTTGGCGACGGCGTTGGGGTAATACCCCATCTCCTTGATCGCCTGAAGCACTTTCTCTTTGGTTTTGGCCGTGACGCCGGAGCTATCGTTCAGCACCCTGGACACGGTGGCGGTAGAGACGCCGGCCCGATGGGCGACATCGACAATCTTCACATCCATGATAGACATCAACCTTTATAATAGGACTAGTTCCGATCGTTGGAAGCAAGAAGCAAAGGGAACTGTAATCGTTTTCAGCATTGCTTTCATTTTAGACGATCCAACCCGGGAGACACAACCTAAAAAAGTTCTTGTAATCGTTTTCCGTCCTTGCTATACTCCGAAATGTAACCGCTGGACAGAATCGGCATGGAAAAGCAAGGGAGATTGTCACTCTTTAGGTCGGAGCCATTTTTTTTTCATCCAAAATGTAATCGATAACATTACGAGCCAAGTTGGAGCAAGAGAGAATGTGAATGAATTGAAAGACATCAAAGCAGACAGCACGATCAGCGACGTGGCCAAGGCGGCCCGCGTATCGGTCGCTACGGTGTCCCGGGTGCTCAACGGGAGCGGGGCGGTAAGCGCCAAGACGAGATTGCGCGTCGAGGAGGCGATCCGGGAGCTGAGCTTCATGCCGAACGCTTCCGCCAAAAGCCTGCGGGCGCTGCGCACGATGACGATCGGGGTCATCGTCTCGGACATTCTGGTCTCTTATTACGCGGAAATCATCAAAGGGATCGAGAATACGGCCAATGCGCTGCACTACAAAATCATCATTTGCGACGCTCAGAACCAAAAAGAGAAGGAATCCGACTACATGACGCTCGTCATGAACCGGACGGTGGACGGCATCATTCTCATTACGCCCAAGCTTACGGATGCCGAGCTGGCAGCCTATGCGGAGAAAGGGTATGCGATCGGGCTGATCGGCAGATCGATCGACCATCCGCTCATTCCTTGCGTGTACACGGACAATGTAGGAGCAGCCCAGGAGGCGGTCAGCCACCTGACGATCCAGGGGCATGAGCGGCTGGCATTCCTGAGCGGATTCGCGGATGCGACCGACAGCTACGAGCGGCTGGAGGGGTATATGAAAGCGCTTCGGCTGGCGGGACTGCCGTTCGTGCCGGAGCTGATCGAGAACGGCGGCTTCAGCGAGAATGGCGGCTATGATGCGTTCCACCGCCTCATGGACAAAGGCCATCCGTTCACCGCGGTGTTTGCAGCCAATGACGAGATGGCGCTTGGCATCTATCGGGCCTGCTCCGAGAGAGGCCTGTCGATTCCGGAGGACATGGCGGTCATCGGCGTCGACAACAACCGGGTCAGCAAGTACATCACGCCGACGCTGAGCACGGTGGACCAGCCCAAGTACAGCATGGGCGCCCTGCTCGCCGAGAAGCTGATCGATCAGCTTGGCGGCAACCAGTATGCGGACAGGAGATCGTTCCAGGTCGGATCGAAGCTGCTTGTCCGGCAATCCTCTCTTTTCGAGGTAAAAAGAAATCGATTACAGCAACCATCATCCGATTAGGCCGGAGGTAATCCAATGAAAGGCTTTCTCCAAGAGCTGTCCCGCAACCGAATCATGTTTCTCATGATATTGCCTGCCCTGATCTTTTTCGTTGTCTTCTCGTATATCCCCATGGTAGGCGTCTATTACGCCTTCACGAACTTCGACTTCGAGGGCGGGCTGTTCGGCAGCGAGTTCGTCGGCATGCAGAACTTCAAGTTTCTCTACGATTCGGGCGTGCTGTGGAACCTGACCAAAAACACCGTCCTCTACAATCTGGCCTTCATCCTGCTCGGCAACGCGCTCCAGCTGATCTGCGCGATCTTCCTCAGCGAGCTGCCGGGCAAGTGGTTCCGCAAGCTGACGCAATCCATCATGTTCCTGCCCTTCTTCGTCTCGTTCGTTCTGGTCGGAGCCTTCGTCTTCAACCTGTTCAATTCCAGCAACGGCGTCATCAACACGGTGCTGGTCCAGCTGGGCCTGCAGCCGTATGATTTCTACCTGCACACCGCGCCGTGGAAGTACATCATCATCTTCTTCAACATCTGGAAAGGGCTCGGCTACGGCACGATCATCTATCTGGCCGCGATCATGAGCATCAGCGACGAGTATCATGAAGCCGCGAAAATCGACGGAGCGAACATATTCAAGCGGATCCGCTACATCACGCTTCCGATGCTCGTGCCGACCTTCATCCTGCTGATTCTCCTCAGCCTGGGAGGCATTTTGAAAGGACAGTTCGATCTGTTCTACCAGATCATCGGCAGCAACGGCGTCCTCTACAACTCGACGGACATCATCGACACCTACGTCTACCGCTCGCTTGCCGTCAACTTCGATATCGGCATGGGCACGGCCGCAGGACTGTACCAGAGCTTCTTCGGACTGGTGCTGGTCGTTACGGTGAACTACATCATTCGCAAAACGCATAAAGACTACGCGTTGTTCTAGGAGGAGCCGCTCATGAAAATCCGCACGGAGAAATCGACCCATCTGTTCAACGCGATCGGTTACGTCTTGATGACGCTTTTCGCCCTGCTCTGCCTGCTGCCGTTTCTGCTCATCGTATCGGGATCGTTCTCCTCGGAGAACGAGATCATCACCGAGGGCTTCAAGCTCGTCCCGGATCAATTTTCCGTGGATGCCTACCGCGCCGTCTTCAGCGATCCGACGCAGATCTTCAACGCCTACCGGGTATCCATCCTGCTGACGGTATGCGGGACGGTGCTGGGGCTGTTCCTCACCTCGATGGCGGGATACGTCCTGTCCCGCCAGGATTTCAAATACCGGGGCAATCTGGCGTTCTTCATCTACTTCACGACGCTGTTCAGCGGCGGCCTGATCCCCTGGTACATCCTCATCGTCAACCATCTGCAGCTCAAGGACAGCTACTTGGCGCTGCTGCTTCCGGGCCTGCTCAGCGCCTGGAACATCATTCTCATGAAGAACTTCATGAAGTCGATTCCCGAGTCGATCTCCGAATCGGCCAAGATCGACGGGGCCGGGGATTTCACCATCTACCGGAAGCTGATCCTGCCGCTGTCGGCTCCGGGCCTGGCGACGATCGGATTGTTCATGGCGCTGGCCTACTGGAATGATTGGTTCACGGCCAATTTGTTCATCACGACGGAGTCGAAGTATCCGCTCCAGTTCCTGCTCTACAAGATTCTCGCCAGCGCAGCCGTCCTCAAGACGAGCATTGCGGGCAATCTGTCGCCGGACTTCAAGCCGCCGGCCGAGACGCTCAAGATGGCAGCCGCTGTCATTGTGACGGGCCCGATCATTTTCTTGTATCCGTTCGTGCAGCGCTTCTTTGTGAAGGGGCTGACGATCGGGGCGGTGAAGGGGTGATGGCTCGCCTTTTCCGCAGATGTGGCTCGCTTAAGGATTGCGAAGGGATGCTTCGAAGCACGCTCAGGGATTCCGCAGGCATGCTCCGAAGCACGCTCAGGGATTCCGCAGGCATGCTCCGAAGCACGCTCAGGGACTCCGCAGGCATGCTCCGAAGCATGCTCAGGGATTCCGCAGGCATGCTCCGAAGCACGCTCAGGGACTCCGCAGGCATGCTCCGAAGCATGCTCAGGGACTCCGCAGGCATGCTCCGAAGCACGCTCAGGGATTCCGCAGGCGGATAGCCCTTCCAATCGCTGTTGAACCCGGATTTCTTCGATCCACTAAGCCATTCGGCTGTGGAAATCCGGCTTCAAAGGCGACCGCTGACGCTTTTCCAGAGCTATTCCGCCCGCTCCATCCCCTTGCGAATGAATCCCCCCTCCTCCGATTGCGTGAACTCGCTCCGCTCTCACGCGTGGAGAAGGGAAGCGCTGCTCGCTCCGCTCCCGCACCAAGGGGGGAGAGAAGATCGAACTCGCTTCGCTCCTGAGTTGCGGAGAAGGAAGGCGCTGCTCGCTCTGCTCCCGCGCCTAGGGGAAGAAACGGGCGCAACCGACCGTCATGGAACGGCTGAAAAGCAAGCTGGAAAGCGCTTGCGACGTGAGCTAGATCATGGAGAAGCGTCAGCGGTCGCTTCTGCAAGCCGAATGGCTCTTTCTGTGTCCGGCAAGCAGACGCGATGATAAAAGAGACAGGCAAGAACGAGAGCAAAGAGCAAGAACGAGAGAGCAAGAACGAGAGAGCAAGAACGAGAAAGAGAACGGAACGGGGTTGCCATTTTGCAAAACCTTACTAGGAGGAGTCTATCATGAACAAAAAGAAAACAGTCGGTCTGGCGATGACGACGGTGCTGCTGGCCGGTGTGCTGACGGCATGCAGCGGAAACGGAAACAACGGAAACAGCGGCAACAGCGGAAGCGCCGAAAATAAGGGAGCCGCGACCAATGGCGCGGCTGCAGCGAACAACGGAGCCGCTCCATCGGCAGACCCGGGGAAGATCGACACGTCCAAGAAGGTGGAACTCGTCTGGTACGTCCTCGGCGACAGCCACAAGGACAGCCCGCAGGTGCAGGAAGAAATCAACAAAATGCTGGAGAAGGACATCAACGCCACGATCAAGCTGAACTTCACGACCTGGAACGACTGGCAGACGAAATACAACCTGCTGCTGACGTCCGGAGAGAAGGTGGATATGGTGTTCGCCTCCACCTGGGCCGACTACTACAAATTCGCGGACCAAGGCGCGTTCAAGGATCTGACGGACCTGATCCCGACCTATATGCCGGAAACGTGGAAAACCGTGCCGAAGCAGGATTGGACGGAAGCGACGGTTCAAGGAAAAATCTTCGCCGTACCGAGCACATATCCGGAGTACACGCCTGACGGGCTCGTGTACCGCGAGGACTGGCGCAAGGAGCTGAACGTGCCGGAGATCAAGGATCTCGATTCGATCGAGGCCTACCTGGAAGCCGTCAAAACGCAGAAAAAGGTCACGCCGATCAACGGCAAAGCCTGGAACGAAGTCTTTACGCTTTTCAAGGCCTATGAAGGCTACGAGCAGATCGGCGGAGACAGCGGCGTCATCGTCGCCAAATCCTATGATACGCCGCGGGATATTATCAACTATGCCGAAACGCCGGAGTTCGAGCAATTCGTCAAGCGCATGAAGACCTGGTCGGAAAAAGGCTTCTGGACCTCGGATACGCTCTCCTCGCAGAAGGAAGCCGGAGATGCCCTCAAGGCGGGCACGGGCGGGGCTTACTGGCGCAACGCTCCCGGCGCGGGCGGCTTCATCGTCGATGCCGAGAAGGCGAACAAAGGAGCGGCCCAGTACGGGTATTTCCCGTTCACGCGCTTCCATAACTATGCGATGCCGACGCTGTCGGTCAACAACGCGATGGCGATACCGAAAAGCTCGAAAAATCCGGAGCGCTCGCTGATGGCGCTGGAAAAAATTCGGACGGATGAGAGATACTTCGACCTGCTCACCTATGGCATCAAGGACCTGGACTACAATCTCAGCGAAGACGGCAAGCTGGTCATTACGCCTCCAAAGGGCAAGGAAAACGACAAAACCTTCAAGAACTACGGCATTACGAGCTGGGGCTGGCGTGTCGAGAGCCTGATCAAAGAAGAGCAAGCCGGGGGATGGAAGCAGTTCCCGACGCTGCTCGAGGAATTCAAGGCCGAAAGCAAGCCGAACATCTTCTCTCCAATCGTCATGGACTACAAGCCGGTGAAATCCCAGCAGGCGGCGGTGAACCAAGTCATTCAGCAGTACGGCATGCCGCTCATGATGGGTCTGGTGCCGAATGTGGACAAAGCGCTTGAAACGTACCGCAAGCAGCTGAAGGCTGCCGGTGTCGATCAAGTGATGGATTACGTGAAGGAACAAGCCAACAAGTACTATGACGAAAAGGGCATTCAGTAAGATCGATTGCAATTGCCGTTGCAATATAAAGGCAATGCCTGCGGTCCCTTGGAGATGAACTCCTTGGGACCTTTTCTTTCCGATAATGCGGTAGGTTCAAGCCGGATCGCACCGTGACGCGCGCGGAATTTGCAGTCACTCAAACGGCAAGGAGACGGAGCGGCATTGGCATTCGCCGACAAGGCGAAGAGCGGCGCCTGGGCGCAAAGATCTATCGCGCAGGCCGTGCAAGCGGGTGTTGTCAATGGCTGCGAAGACGGCTCCTTCCGCCTGAATGGTGAAATCAATCGTGCAGAAATGGCCGCGATGATCGCAAAGGCTTTGGGTCAGACGGACGGAGCGGCTGGGGCATCTGGCTTTGCAGATGATCAGGACATTCCGGGCTGGGCGAAAGGCGCAGTGGCGGAAATGAAAAAGCTGGGCATAATCAAAGGCAAAGGCGCCAACGAATTTATTTCTGGAGGCAAAGCGGCAAGAGCAGAGGCGGAAACGGTGTTGTTGAACATTCTGGCGCCGAATAACAAGTAAAGGAAGCTAAGCAAGGCTGCTGCGAGTCTAACTCGAAGCAGCCTTGTTTGTAGACGGCATCCCTCTTCCACTGAGCCGATCATGCCGATTGGAGATTCGCAATGAGTCCAATCTATTTTCATCACTTGTGATAGGGTGAGCCTTATTATAAGTGACGGCGAAAATTTGGTGGCAAGAAGGGTGTTAGAGATCTGTAGGAGTAATGGAGGAAGGTGCTACAAGAGGTTGCCTCCCTGATGGGGGGAGGAGCACTCGGCAAGCGAGGGGAGAGCGCAGTGAGGTCGGGGCTAATCGATAGGTTTGTCAATGTGGTCCCGATAGTAGTCAAAATACAACTGATTTTGCGTACCTCTCACGGCATAGAACACGTCGGAAACGGACTTGTTCCGCTGCCGCAGCACCTGCTCCAGCCACTGGACGGTCAGCCCGTTGTGGACGAGATTGTCTTCCATGATTGTGCCGTCCATAATCAGCTCGACAGGGAACGACTGGACGGCCGCGGCGTGTAGCTTCAGATCTTTGCGCGTCACCCACTCATACTCGCTTTTTTTCTTGACGGACAGCTTCCCGTGATCCTCCAGGCAAGCGTACTCGACCTCCTCCATATTGAAAATATCTTTTTCTCGCAATGATTGGGCCAGGGAGTCCAACGTGTAACGGATTTTTCGCATGTTGTCCTCGAGAATTTTGCCGTTCTCGATGACGACGGTCGGAGTGCCGGATACCAACCGGTTCCACGCCCGGTTTTTGAGCGCGGTCTTGGACACGAGGAAAGAGATGCCGAAGAACATCAGCAGCGATGCGATGATGAGCCAATGGTTGAGCTTATGGTTAAACGCCAAATTCGCCGCAATGGCACCCAGCGTGATGCCGCTCACGAAGTCATGGAAGGTCATATTGGATATCGTCTGCTTGCCGAGAATTCTCGATGTGATCATGAGGAGGACAAAAGCGGCGATCGTTCGAAAAATAACTTCCACATATGCTTGCAATGGGTGGGACTCCTTTTTCTCATTTATGGGATATGCCGTACGGCTCGATAATAACCCTATTGACGGTTGGAGCCGGGGTTACAACTCTTTCGCATTGCGGGCTTGCAAAGAAAAGGTCATACCATAAGAATGGACTTAAACTTGCCGTTATAGACAGCACGGAGAATCTTAAAAACAAAACAGTCGTCGATGTAACGGAATTTAGAATGAGTTTTGATAGTTGATTATAAATTCTGCATTAGGAGAGGTCGGCAGCATCCTGAAACAGAGAGGTGTAGAAGGATTAAGCTCAGCCCTGAAGGAGAAAAGGGATGAAACGCTGAAGGAAATGTGTCGTCTTCAAATAACCGCTGAATCTATAGAGAACCGAATCGGCCGGTTGGATAGTCTGAAAATTCTAAATGAGAGGCTTGCTGAGGAGCGCATCTTAATTGAGTTGAAGGTATTGTCCGAACGCATGCTCCGCGTTGGTGGGTTATTCATCCCGGCAGCGAGGGGAAGTATCGAGATGTCCTATCAATTTGAGAAGGATTTTGTTGTAAGCAGCCAAATTTACGAATCGGTTCGGGCTGCAGGCGACAACGCCGGAAGATTCTCTGGCCGCTACAGTCGAATGGTATCGGGCTCAGAATTCCTACAGTAAAAGATAGATCATGACTTATCTAAATACATGCCGTACTGACAGCGCGGTGAACCACAAGTGGGGTGAAATTTGTTTTTGAGGATTCCTATTTCAGGAAGCTACTGTTATACAAGTCGCAGATGGAGATGTATTTGCCAGCATTATCAGCGGTGCTAAGATCACCTGAGCTTTCGACTGCTTATATTATTGTAGGAAAGGCTCTAAGAAGAACCGACATTTTGTCCTACGCCCTTCAGGCGGCTTCAATCAATAACGCCTCATTGTACCCCTAAAGGATCCCTTTATTTAGCCTGCATTTTGTGAGTTCCTGTATTGGTTCAGTATGCTTTCTTTCAAGGATTCTTTCAAGGATTTCATCTTTGTACGGATGATCCCGATCTGCACTCACGGGGCAGTTGCAGAACGATTTGCATCGCTCCTTCGGCCATTGTATACTGAATTCATTATTGATCAATCACTATCGACAGGAGGAATTAAAAGATGGCTAAATCCGAAGCAACGTCAGTCAACCGCAGATCGGACCTTATATCCGCGGCGATTGAAGTGTTCGCGGAAGCCGGGTATTACCGGGCTACGACGGCGCAGGTGGCGGAACGGGCGAACATCTCGCAGCCCTACGTATTCCGATTTTTCGCGACTAAGGAGAAGCTGCTGCTGGCCGCGTTGGAGGTGTCCTGGTCTCGGGTGATCGAATCGTTCCGCCAGGTGATGGAGACGACTTCGCCGGAATTGCTGGAAGCGAAGCTTATTCAAGAGTACGAGAACATTCAGGCGATGTACCAGAACGAAATGTTCTTGCAGATGCAAGCACAGACCATTCGGGAGGACGCCATCCAGGAGACGATGCGCAACGGGCTTAAAGGAGTTCGCGATATGGTGCTGGCCGCTTTCCGTGAAGCCGGTATCGGAAAGCCCGAAGAGCGGACGATGCTGTTCCTCGCGCGCGGAATGCTGTGCAACGTTGCCGTCGCGATTAATTTGCCTGAATTGATGAAAGGATGAGGGGGTGGAATTTTTCCAAAATCGTTATTGACCAATCACTAACACTCTGATATAGTGAAACCATCAAGTTAGTAATTGATCAAATCACTACTAGTGAAAGCGAGGGATCAAGCACGATCCACCTGTTGGTCACGAGTCGAGCGGCAGGGGGTAAAGGGACTCTAATAAAGACGGATAAGCGGTTTGGCAGGTCGAATATTTTTTGAATAAATGTAAGTGATTAATCAATAATAGGAGGAAATTCGGATGAGTTCCAACGTTCAATCGGCAATCGCGAACTCCCGCGCTGTTTCACTGCGGTGGTGGGCGCTGATCACGCTGGCGTTCGCGCAATTCCTGGTCGTGCTTGACGCATCCATCGTCAATATCGCGCTTCCCTCTCTCGGATCAGAGCTTCACCTCAGCACAACTACTCTGAGCGGGGTCATTACGGCTTATGTATTGCCCTTCGGGGGCTTGTTGCTTCTCGGAGGAAGGCTGTCGGATCGGTTCGGACATCGAAGGTTGTTCATGACCGGAGTGGCCGGATTCGCGCTTGCTTCGGCCGCAGCCGGAATGGCAACCTCGGGAGCCTGGCTGCTCACGGCGAGAGCGATTCAAGGCGCATCGGCCGCTCTGCTGGCCCCGGCCGCGCTTGCTCTCGTCACGAAGCTGTTCGCGAATCCGAAGGATCGAGCGAAGGCGCTCGGCATCTGGGGCGCGGTTGCGGGTATCGGCAGCGCGGCGGGCGTTCTGTTGGGAGGCGTGCTGACGGCTTCGCTTGGCTGGTCCGCGGTGTTCTATGTGAATGTTCCTGTAGCCGCATTGATTCTGGCGGCTGTTCCCTTCCTCATCGCCAAGGATTCGGTTGGCGAACGCCTAAGCCTGGATATGTCGGGCTCGGCTGCTGTAACTGCCGGCATCGTAGCGCTCGTAGCTGCGCTTTCCGGGACAGAGCGGGTCGGCTGGACGGCTCCGCAGACGCTGATTCTCGCAGCCTTGGCGGCGGTGCTGCTCGGATTGTTTGTCTTCCTCGAGAAGCGTGTTTCGAACCCGCTTATGCCGCTCGGCATCTTCCGCAACAAGTCGGTTACGGGCGGCAATCTAGCCATGTTCCTCATCGGAGGAGCGACGACGGGATTGTTCTTCGCGCTCTCGGTTTACATGCAGCAAGTGCTTCATTATGACGCGTTAAAAGCAGGCCTCACCCAGCTCCCGCTCGCCGGAGCGCTGGTCGCCATCGCCGGAGTCGTTCCTGCAGCGATCAAGGCAATCGGTACGAGCAAGACTCTGGCGGCATCGCTGATTCTGCTAGCCGCAGGGCTAATAGGGCTATCCTTTTCGCCTAGCGACGCTACATTCGCAGCCAATCTGCTGGGGCCATCTATTTTGATCGGGGTCGGACTGGGAGGCGCCTTCATCTCCGGAACGGAGCTTGCGGTTCACGGCGTGGCGGATGGGGAAGCGGGGCTTGCCAGCGGCTTGGTCAATACGAGCCAACAGATCGGCGGAGCCATTGGACTTGCGGTGCTGACAACGGCGGCATCGGCTCGAATCGATCGCTTGATGGGCCGCGGCGTAGCCGAAGCGCAAGCGTTGACCGGAGGATTCTCCTGGGTGTTCCTTGGAGCTGCCGCGTTCTCGATTATCGGAGCGATAGTGGTCCTTGCGGTTGTGCGGAAACCTCGTCTTCCAAAGTAAGTGACTAATCAATTATAAGGCTAATGGCAAAGCCGTATCGGTTAGGAACCAAATCAGCAATCTTCAGATTCACTAAATACCTTAACTTAGGAGTGATCAGAATGCTTAAAGCAATGGTAGTGAGAGCAGGCAGCGGGTGGGGAAAGGCGCTAGTTAAGCAATTAATCGGGGCTAATGTCGAAGTCGTTGCCTATTCGGGATCGCAAAGGAAGCTGGATGCGCTGGAGGAGGCCTTCTCATCCACATCGCTTCTGCGAACGGCGAGAGGAGAGGCCGGCAATCGGAGCAAGCTGCTGGCTGCCGCCGAAGGCGTTGACGTGATTTTCTGCGGGGTATACTTGACCTACGACGATAAACCGGAGAAGGTGCGGCGGATGCTAGAAGCCGTTCGAAGCGCCGCCGCGGCGACCGGAGCCAGAACGGTTACCCTCGAAGGGGTCTATCTTCCCGCCGATGAGGAGGAACCGATGCACCCGAACCTTCCCGGCGCGACTTCCATGCGAATCTTCAGCCGGAGTTGTACGGCGAGGCCGTCTCCAACACGCTCATCCACTACGCGCTTCGCAAAGTCGTTCAAGGGAGATCGATCCATCCGTCAAAAGAGACTACCTCTACGTGGACGATGCCGCGAGGTATGTCGTGGAATTAGCGTCGATGGAGTCCTCCTACGGGGGCGATTGGCATCTGCGTGGCAAAGGTCCAATCACACAAACGGAGCTTCTTGACCTCGCGGGTTCAGTCGTTCAAGCGGTGCCGCATTTCGAGTCAATCGGAGGGTGGCAGCGGCGACTGCTTCAGTGGTATGAGCCGAAGGTGAAGCAAATGCTGGATCGCTACGAGGGGCGCTTCCACGATCTTGGAACATATGGCACTGAGTATGGCGGCTTATCGCCCGCTCCTTATCAAGAGGGGATAGCATCAACGGTAAAACGCATGTTGGAGAAGAATGATCATTCCATTCCAAATCCAGCGAAATGAGGTCGTTGAAAATGAAAAAAACGAATGTTGCAGCCGGCGTGTCGGGATCGGAGAACGCGGAAGGATTGTTTGAACGGGGGGGAGCATTCGTTATTGACCGGAACGCTCAGGTCATCGTCTACCTGTCCATTGAGATCGAGGCTTCGTGAGCAAGAACGGCTCTGCCTTGCAAGGCAGCCCGGTGTATCTCGATACGCTTCTGACGAAGAAGGGCGAGACCTACGAGCTGTATCTGGAAGCGGACAATCCGGGCCTCTGGATGATCCACTGCCACAACCTCAAACACGCCTCGATGGGCATGAGCATGATGCTGAATTACGAAGGCATTACAACGTCATACCGGGTAGGAGCCAAGTCAGGCAATCTGCCCGATCTATAACGAAAGCATAGTTGGAAATTATTTCATACCCTATGACGAAGGAGCCGTGAAGAAATGGCGATGACAAAAGCAATGGTGATTGGTGCGACGGGCGGAACGGGAGCCGCAATTACGGAAGAACTTGTGAGACGAGGGATCGACACGATTGCATTCGGGCGTTCACGCCAGAAATTAGAACAGTTCGCGGGTCGGCTAGGCAACCCTGCGCACTTGACGCTTGCCTTAGGGGACGCGATGCGACCCGACGATATTGCTTCTCAAGCAGGCGGCGCGGACGTATGGTTCCATTGCGCGAATGTTCCTTACCATGAGATGGCGAGCAAGTTGATTCCGCTGGGCGTGTCGGTGATGGAGGCGGCCGAGCGCATGGCTGTCCGAGTCGTCGCGATTGACGGTATTTACCCTTACGGCAGGAGACAGGCTAACCCGGTGACTGAGGAGCATCCCAAGCAACCGCATACTCGAAAAGGCAAAGTCCGCTTGGAATATGAACGGATGTTATTCAGCAAGCGGTGGAGCCGGGCCAAGGTTCTGATCGCCCGTCTGCCCGATTATTACGGACCTACGGCCAACGAGGCTTCTTATTTGGGCTCGACGCTGGAAGCAATCGCGGCCGGCAAGATGGCGTTCTACATCGGCAATATGCATACTCCCCGCGAGTTCATTTATCTGCCGGACGCGGCGGCCATGATTGTCGAGTTGGCCGGCAAAGACTTCGCCTACGGGCAGAATTGGAATATCCCGGGGGCCGGATTGATCGCCGGACGAGAAATCGCGAAGATCGCGCAATCGGCGAGCGGCAGCGTCAAACCGGTCATTCCGTTGAAGAAGCTGGGCTTGTCCCTGCTCGGAATCGGCTTGCCCGTCATGAAGGAAGTCGTGGAGATGCTTTACCTGACCGAAGAACCGCTGACGCTAAGCCGAGACAAGTACGAACGACTCATCGGTCCGGTCCTTGCAACGCCTTTCCAGGAGGGAATCGCCTCAACGATAAAAGCGCTGCAGAGGAAATAAAGGGTTGCAGAATTGGGATTAATTGATCACTTTTGAGCTGAAGCGAATTTTAGTCATAAGCAAGGGAAAGTTGTTATCACCCAAGCCGAAACACTTCTATTCAGGTGTTGATCGGCTTTTTTGTATATTAAAGTTGACTATATGTATAGTTTGATATACATTATGTTCAGTTGGTTTTACTTTGATTAAGGTGGGTGTCGTACATGACCTATCAAGAAAAGAAAAGCATCGTATCGTTAATCAGTTCCCTACTCATTTTTGCGGCTTATTGCTTGTACAGGTACCCGCAGTATCCAGAAGGGGCACTGGATTCAAAGGAAATGGTTCATTACTGGGGATCCTTTGTACTCGTTTTGACTTTGGTTTCCATCGCAGCGCACATCGTGATCAGCATTATTTTCAACATCGTCTTCCGAATGACGACAGGTGAAAAGGAGCCTGCATTTGCGGATGAGCTGGATAAGCGGATTGATTTGTTGGCCTTCCGGAATTCTTTTGCTGTATTTGTCGTCGGTTTTCTTCTGGCTATGGGATCCTTGGTTATCGACCGACCCTTGAAGGTGATGTTCATCGTCCTAATTGTCTCTGGTTTTCTTTCGGACGTAACCGGTTCTTTATCGAGACTGTATCACTACAGGAGAGGAGTCTAAGATGGGTAAAGCTCTTGTTGGCAATCACATCCGAAAATTACGATTCAACCGTAATGAAATGACCCAGCAGCAGCTGGCCGACAAGGTTGGTGTAACCAGACAAACGATCGTGGCTCTTGAAAAGGGAAACTACTCCCCGTCTCTGGAGCTGGCATTTCGTATTGCTCTAGCCTTTAACTTGCCGTTGGAAGAGGTATTTTTTTACGGAGAAAACTCAGAGGAGGGATGAGGAATATGGATTTTTCAACGAAGACAGCATCAAGAATCGTAGGTGTTCTGTTTATCCTTGCAGCCGTTACATCAATTATAGGAGGGCTTATCTTATACAAACCGGTCCTAAATGATCCCGATTACCTGGTTCAAGGTTCCGCGCATGCCAACGAGGTGGTGCTTGGGGCGGTTATGGAATTGATGCTTGTCATTGCGGCGGTAGGCACTGCAACAACCATGTTTCCTTTTTTACGGAAATTCAATGAAACGATTGCTCTTTGGCATGTTTGTTTCCGG